>CAJWAY010000069.1 GCA_913020685.1 uncultured Flavobacteriaceae bacterium | reverse complement strand
CATTAAAAACATGACCTTGATGTCCTCCACAATTGGCACATACAATTTCTGTTCTATGCATTCCGCCTGAGTGGTCTGGGATCAATTCTAATGATCCTTCGATGGATTGGTCATAACTTGGCCAACCACAATGGCTGTCAAATTTACTATCGCTTTCATAAAGGGGAGATCCACAACCTTTACACAGATAGGTTCCTTTTTCATAGTGATCATTGAACTTGCCTGTAAAAGGGGACTCCGTGCCTTTCTCACGGAGAATAAAATATTCCTCGGGGCTGAGCTTTTCTTTCCAAGCTTTTTCTGATTTTTCGACAGGATATTTATTTTTTTTACTCATGGGGTACAAAGTTTAGTGCAGCAGAGTTGATACAATGTCTTTTTCCTGTAGTTTCTTTCGGGCCGTCGTTGAAAACATGTCCCAAGTGCCCACCACATCTATTGCACTTGAGTTCTGTTCTGGCATATCCCAACTTATAATCAACATCATATTCAATTTTGGATTCTAATGCACGATCAAATGAAGGCCATCCGCACTTGGAATCATATTTGTTTTCCGATTTATACAGCGGTGTATTACAACCCGCACATGTATATGTCCCCTCTGCTTTATGATTGTTGTATTTACCTGTAAAGGGATATTCAGTTGCTGCTTTTCTGAGCACCAGATAAGACATTTTTGGAAGTTCCTTTTTCCATTCTTGATCGGTTTTATTTACAGAATAGTTTTTGTCCTCTTTGGATTTCTTTTGTTGGGAAACCCCGTTACAGCTTATCAGAACAAGTGAGATTAAAAATAGAAACTTGTTTCTCATCTACATTATTTAGAGGTTAAATTATAAGCTAAAGGTAATCGATATTTAAAAAATAAACACATTACCCAAACTCAAAACAAATGAATTCATAAATTGTGCCAATTTCTTAATGGAAGCAATGAAAAGAAAAAATAGATTGGAAAAAGGAAATTCCAAATTACTAAATGCATGGGCTTCCTATGATTGGGCTAATTCCGTATATCCACTGGTTATCAGTTCTACCATTTTTCCTATTTACTATAGTACGATATCTCAAGACATTGGTAAAATCGAGTTTTTGGGTTACGACTTTAAAAATACAGCTCTAATCAGTTTTGTAACTGCCATGGCCTTTACTGTTGTAGCCTTTAATTCTCCATTACTTTCAGGAATAGCAGATTATATAGGAAACAAAAAACGATTCATGAAAATTTTTGTCTATACTGGATCCATTTCTTGTATAGGGCTTTATTTTTTTGAATTGAATAGTATTTACACAGGGATGTTTTTTTATTTTCTTGCATTAATAGGTTTCTGGGGAAGCTTAGTATTTTACAATTCATATTTACCAGATATTGCCCATCCCGATCAGTTAGATTTTACCAGTGCAAGGGGTTTCTCTATGGGTTATATAGGAAGTATTTTATTATTGATTTTAAACCTTTCAATGGTCTTACAACCTGATTGGTTTGGAATTACGGGTACACCATTGGAATCGTCCATCAAGGCGATGAAATATTCTTTTATAACAGTAGGTGTTTGGTGGGCTTTATTCAGCCAATATGCATTCTATCATTTACCAAAAGGAAACAGTGAAGGTAGAGTCACAAAAGATATTTTTTGGAATGGTTTTTTAGAGCTTAGAAAAGTGTGGTATCAATTGGATGAACTTCCCAATCTAAAAAAATTCCTCCCAGCTTTTTTCGTTTACAGCACTGCCCTACAAACTGTTATTTTAATTGCTGCTTATTTTGGGGAACAAGAAATCAAGTGGACGAGCAGTCAACAAAAAACAATTGGCTTGATAGTTAGCATCATGTTGATTCAAATCGTCGCTATTTTTGGGGCATATGCCACTGCAGTAGCTTCGAAAAGGTTTGGCAATATATCTACTTTAGTGGTCGTCAATTTTATATGGGCCCTACTATGTGTTTTCGCTTTTTTTATCAAAAGCCCTATGGAATTCTATATTGCAGCTGCAGGGGTTGGACTGGTAATGGGAGGAATTCAAGCTTTATCTAGGTCCACTTACTCGAAATTTATTCCTAAAACTAAAGAAACGACTTCTTTTTTTAGTTTTTATGATGTAACAGAGAAGGTAGGTATCGTTTTAGGGATGGTGATTTTTGGTTCCATTGACCAAATTACAGGAAGTATGCGAAATGCTATATTATTATTTATTATTCTTTTTCTCGCTGGCGCATTACTTTTATCTCGTATTCCCAACAATCATAAAGGAAAATAAATATAAATTTCACAATTGGCATAAGAATTGAACATATTTAAAATAAAAATTCAATTTGTAAGATAATGTAGAAAAACAAAGTTTAGATTCTACTTAGTATGACACTTTGACATAATTAGGATGTATGGCCAAATCTATATTTACATCATTTGACAATTTGACACTTCAGGAAATTGAAACTGAGGCGGAGCTTATTCCGTTGCTCACTCCTGAAGACGAGGAAGCATTAAGAAATGAGGAATTACCAAGAGAGGTAGCCATCCTCCCACTCAGAAATACGGTCCTTTTTCCAGGAGTCGTTATCCCCATAACTGTTGGAAGAGACAAATCGATTCAATTAATTAAAGATGCTAACAAATCAGACAAAATAATTGGGGTCGTTGCTCAAAAGGATCAAAATATCGAAAACCCTTCACCCTCTGACTTATTTTCACTAGGAACAGTTGCACAAATACTTCGTGTTCTTAAAATGCCAGATGGAAATACCACAGTTATAATCCAGGGTAAAAGAAGGTTTGAAATACAAAGCATAAACACACTAGAACCATATTTAAAGGCTTCAATTAAGCCAGTAAAGGAAACTTTTCCATCTAAAGACAATTCAGAGTTTAAAGCAATTATTGATTCTATTAAGGATATGTCTTTAAAAATTATTCATGAAAATCCGAATATCCCATCAGAAGCATCTTTCGCAATAAAGAATATTCATAGTCATGCCTTTTTGATCAATTTTGTTTCTTCAAACATGAATCTATCTGCTGAAGAAAAGCAAAGGGTACTCTCCATCTTAGATCTTCAAGAGAGTGCAATTGAATGTCTAAAATTGATGAATGTTGAATACCAAAAATTAGAATTAAAGAACGATATTCAATCCAAGGTGAGGACAGATCTGGATCAACAACAAAGAGAATATTATCTCAATCAGCAGATGAAAACCATCCAAGAGGAGCTAGGAGTGGTTTCTTTTGAGCAAGAGGTTGAAGAAATGCGTTTACGCTCCCAGGAAAAAAAATGGGATAATGCTGTTAGTGCCCGATTTGAAAAAGAGTTGACTAAGTTACAGCGTATGAATCCCCAGGTGGCTGAGTATTCTGTCCAAAGAAATTATTTGGATCTTTTTCTTGATCTGCCATGGAACGAATTTTCAGAGGATAAATTTGACTTAATAAAAGCTCAAAAGATACTAGACCGAGATCATTTTGGCTTAGAGGATGTCAAAAAGCGAATCATAGAGTATTTGGCTGTTTTAAAATTACGTAATGATATGAAGTCTCCCATATTGTGTTTGTTTGGTCCCCCCGGTGTTGGTAAAACCTCTTTAGGAAAATCAATCGCTGAGGCTTTGGGAAGATCATATGTCAGAATTTCTCTGGGCGGTATGCGTGACGAAGCAGAAATCAGGGGGCATCGTAAAACATACATTGGTGCCCTTCCTGGTCGTATAATTCAAAGTTTAAAAAAAGCTGGTAAATCAAATCCTGTTTTTGTTTTGGATGAAATTGACAAGGTCAGCACTGGTTTACAAGGGGATCCTTCTGCTGCACTTCTTGAGGTATTAGATCCCGAACAAAATACTGCCTTTTATGATAATTTTCTAGAGATGGGATATGATTTATCTAAAGTCATGTTTGTTGCTACCGCCAATAGCCTTTCACCCATCCATCCTGCCCTTCGGGATCGAATGGAAATTATTAATATTTCAGGTTACACTCTGGAAGAAAAGTCGGCCATTGCAAAAAGACATCTACTCCCCAAACAGCTTAAGGAACATGGTTTAAAAAATAAACAATTGACCCTTAATAAGTCAATATTTGATAAAATAGTAGATGGATATACAAGAGAGTCTGGAGTTAGAGGGCTTGAGAAACAGGTTGCAAAGGTAGTTCGCTATGCTGCCAAGTCAATTGCAATGGACGAGGATTACAAAATTAAACCTACACCAGACGATTTGGTTGAAATTTTGGGGCCTGAAAAGGTACACCGTGAGGTCTATGAAAACAATCACGTGGCTGGAGTAGTAACAGGTTTAGCCTGGACCTCAGTGGGTGGAGATATTCTTTTTATTGAGTCTGCAATTTCGGATGGAAAAGGATTGCTTACAATTACTGGAAACTTGGGTAAGGTTATGAAAGAGTCAGCTACTATTGCCATGGAGTTTATTAAATCCAATAAAGTCTTTTTGGGTCTAGAACATTTTGTTTTCGAAAATTATAATGTCCATATACATGTTCCAGAGGGTGCCACACCAAAGGACGGACCCAGTGCAGGAATTACAATGCTCACTTCATTAGTATCACTTTTCACCCAAAAAAGGGTAAAAAATAATCTTGCGATGACAGGTGAAATTACCCTTAGGGGAAAAATTTTGCCTGTGGGAGGAATAAAAGAGAAGATCCTTGCCGCAAAAAGATCTAAAATCAAAGAAATTATTTTGTGCAAAGACAACAAAAAGGATATTGATCAAATCAATGAAAAATATTTGAAGGGTTTAACATTCCACTATCTCAGAGAAATGAAAGAAGTGCTTGATATTGCAATACTTTCAAAAAAAGTACTCTATCCGAAAAAATTTAAAAACCATAGTCCTTGAATTCAAATAAAGTTATAGCCATTGATGGTTATGCCTCAACAGGGAAAAGCACTTTGGCCAAAATGCTTTCCCTGCATTATAATTTAACTTTTATAGATTCAGGTGCTTTGTATAGGGCGGTCACACTTTTTGCTCTGGATGGAGGCTTTTTAAAAGACAACTATTTTGATCAATTAGCTCTAGAGAGTGCACTTAAAAATCTAACCTTTAAGTTCGAATCCGATAAACGATCTTTTTTTTTAAATGGAGAAAATATTTCCGATAAAATCAGACTCCCAAGAGTATCTGACCATGTCAGTAGTATAGCTGCATTGCCTGTAGTCAGAAAGTTTTTACTTCATCAACAGCGTCAAATGTTAAATGAAAACGGTTTGGTGATGGATGGAAGAGATATTGGTACAATAGTTTTTCCCAACGCAGACCATAAATTCTTTTTTACTGCTCGCCCTGAGGTAAGGGCGCGAAGACGCTATAAGGAGCTCGTAAACCAGGGTCATGAAATTACATATGATGAAGTTTTGAATAATCTAATTCACCGTGATAAAACTGATATTGGAAGAGATATTGCACCACTTCTTAAAGCAAATGATGCTCTTGAAATTGACACTTCTGAGGATACACCAGATGAAGTATTTGATTGTTTGGTGGAAAAAATAGATTCTAAATAAATTTTTAAATGTTTGTTAATAAAGATATTCATGTTAAATTTGCCAACTCTTAAATTGGTAGGGAAATAATAAGGTAATTAAAATCATATTAACACCTTCTGTTGTTTCGATTAAATTTCCCGAACAACAGAATACAAATTTTCTTACAGCCATGGCTGAAAAAAAAACTACTTCAACAAAAAATATGACAACTCCAAAAGTTGAAGCACCAAAAAAAGTCGCCCCAAAAAGAACTACTGCATCAAAGAAAACCACTGAAGCCAAGAAAACCACTGCAGCCAAGAAAACTACTGTAGCCAAGAAAACCACTGCAGCCAAGAAAACTACTGTAGCCAAGAAAAAAACTGCAGCCAAGAAAACCACTGCGGCCAAGAAAACCACTGCGGCCAAGAAAACCACTGTAGCTAAGAAAACCACTGTAG
>CAJWAY010000068.1 GCA_913020685.1 uncultured Flavobacteriaceae bacterium | reverse complement strand
TGAGGAGTAGCCAGGTAATAATGAGCGTCATGAGGGAAAAGCTTAAGTATTTCACCTACAGATTTGTCCTTGACAAAACCCAAAACCAAATAAAGCCTACCATAGGGATGTGATTTAATTTGGGGAATGGTAAACCCCAATCCCTCTTTATTGTGAGCTACATCAGCAACAATTTTTGGAACATCACTCAAAACTTGCCATCTACCCTGAATTCCGGTATTTTCCACCACACTCAATAGGCCATTTTTTAATTTCTCGGGATGAAGTCTAAACCCATTTAAATGACTGAGTCCAACAATTGCAGTACGAATATTCTGTCGCTGATAATATCCCTTAAGATCAGAGTTATACTCCTTGATATCCTTTTGATCTGCAAATATTATTTCAGCGTTTAACTGCCGAGCTTTTTCCCTGAATATCGCTTGGGTTTCAATTTGGGTTAAACCAATAATTACAGGTGTATGGGATTTGATGATACCCGCTTTTTCGGCGGCAATCTCAGCCAAACTGTCTCCCAAAAATTGCATATGGTCCCAGCCAATATTAGTAATCACACATAATTCAGGTTTGATCAAGTTGGTTCCATCTAATCTGCCTCCCATTCCAACCTCAATAACTGCTAAATCGACTTTTTTTTCGAAAAAATAAGAAAAGGCTAACCCAACAGTCATTTCAAAAAAAGAAAGTGAATGAGATTCAAAATAACTGCGGTGGTTTAGAACAAAATCCACCACAAATGCTTTATCAATGCATTTACCATTGATTTTGATTCTTTCCCTAAAATCTTTAAGATGTGGAGAGGTATACAATCCTACTTTAAGTCCATGTTCTTGGAGAACAGAGGCCATCAAGTGAGCCGTTGATCCTTTTCCGTTGGTTCCGGCCACATGGATAGATTTGATATGCTCATGAGGTTGATTAAGATAGTTACAAAAGTCCTGCATACGAGACAAATCTGGTCGATAAGCTTGGGCTCCTTTTTTTTGATAAATAGGAAGTTGAGACAACATCCAGTCCAAAATGGTATCATAATTTTCCAATCTATTCTCCCAATTTGAACTGTATTACAACAAAACCGATTTGTTGGGCAGGAGCTTTGGCATCGGGAAACCATTTGTGAAGCAGGGCGGTCTCTTTGGCAGGTTGTAGTAAACAGGGATGCGTATTGGTTGTTCCCTTAACACCTGGCACAGCCTTTACTACATTTCCTTTACGGTCTACGGTTATTCTGACCACCACAACACCTTCTTGATTGCAAAGTTGGGTGACTTTTCCTCGGGACTCCAACCGCCGCCCATTCAATCCAAATCCTTTGCCCATACCACCGGGTCCGGCCAAATTGAAATAACTGCTGGCGTAAGGGTTGCCCTCGATTTTTCCCTTGTCTCCCTGTACTTGGTCATTGCCCTCTCCATTTTGAGCCTTTTTTTCCTGCTTCTTATTTTGATTTACCAATTTAGACAAGATATTTTTGGTCGTTTGATCTACTTTTGGTTTGGGTGGTTCAACTTTTTTCGGAACTTCCTTTACGGGTGATCTTTGTTTTTTTTTGGTTTTATCGGGAACAGCGACATCACTGCTCTCTTGGGTGGCTAGTTTGGATTTTGTTACTCTCTTTGGTGCTACTTTAGGACTTACTTTATTATTTGTAGGTTTCGGGGTTTTCTCGACAGTGACCGGTTTTTGAGTTTGTGTCTTGCCCATACCCTGAGAAGTATTACCGAAATTTACCTCCATCCCAAAACTAATTGGAGGATCATAATACTTCAAACCCAATAGAAAAAATAAAATGATCAATAATGAAGTGATCAAAGTAGTTATGACTGCTGACTTTTTTTCGTGTGGTGTTTTGAGATATTTCATGGTGCATCTACCGCCAAAATAACTTTGATGCTGTTTTGATTGGCAATATTCATTACATAAACCACCTGATCTATAGGAACCTTCTCCTCTGCCCTGAGAACGATGGCAGGGGCACTGGAACCTTTAAGTTTACTAATCAATTCTTGTTCTATTCGAGATTTTGAAATCTGTTTGGAATCCAAATAAAATTGAAAGCGGTTGTTGATGGTCAAGGATACGGTATTGCGATTTTCTGTTTTACCTTTAGCCTGAGGTAATTTAATGTCAATAGTATCAAGATTTTTGGCCAATGTTGAGGCAATCATAAAAAAGATCAATAACAGAAAAACAACATCCGTCATTGAAGACATATTAAATTCCGGTGTGATCTTATTTCTTCCTTTCAGATTCATACTAGGCAGGTTCATTCAATAAATCGAAAAACTCTAATGAGGTGGCTTCCATTTGATAAACTACTTTATTGGTTTTTACCACCAGATGGTTGTAGGTGATATAGCCAACGATTCCTACAATAAGACCCGCAACAGTTGTTGTCATTGCAGTGTAAAGTCCATTAGATAAAAGTTGCATGTCAATATTACCACCAGCATTTGAAATCTCAAAAATCGATAAAATCATCCCAATAACAGTACCCAAAAAACCAATCATGGGAGCTGCTCCCGCTATTGTAGCAAGGATACTGACATTTTTCTCTAATTTATAAATCTCTAATCGGCCAGCATTTTCAACGGTTGTACTAATGTCTTCTAGTGGTCTGCCGATCCTAGACAGCCCTTTGGAGATCAAGCGGGCAACAGGTTTATTTTCACTTGAACAAAGGGCTTGTGCCCCATCAATTTTATGGCTCAAAACATAAGTTTTGATTTGTGACATAAAATTGGGATTAACCTTGGTGGCAGACTTAATTGCAAATAGTCTCTCAAAATATATATAAATGACAATGATCAATAAAAGAAAAAGTAATCCTATTATCAATTGACCACCCAATCCACCATCTTTTATCAACTCCATCAGTGAGAGTGTCTTTTCGGTCCGAAGAGGGGTTTCTTGTATTAGTATCATTAAGTCAAAGTTTATTATTAGAACGATGATGAACCAAAAAAATTTTACCGCACTACAAAATAAAATCCCGCATTAAAATAAAGGTTAACGAGCCTGCTAAAAAACCGAGCAAGGCCAACCAAGAAATTTTTTTCAAATACCAAAAAAAATCTATCCGCTCCATTCCCATGGCTACCACCCCAGCCGCTGAACCAATAATGAGCATACTACCTCCTGTCCCTGCAGAAAAGGCTATAAAATGCCAAAGTGGATCGTCGATAATTTCTGAAAACATACCCATACTGGCTGCCACCAGTGGGACATTATCAATAATCGCGGAGCCTATTCCCAACAACATTACCATAATATCTGAATTGGGAATTGTTGTATTAAGAGAATCAGCAAAATCAAACAACATTCCCAAAGATTCAAGTGCAGCTACGGCCAACAGAATTCCAAAAAAGAAAAGTATGCTAGGTAATTCTATTTTGGATAAGGAACTATGAACAGGACTGTGACTTGAGTACTCATCGTGTTCTTGATCTATTGAGGTAAACCCAAATTTAGCACTGCTAAAATACTCGGCAAATATAGCAACTAGTGCCAATGAAAGCATCATTCCCATGTAGGGAGGCAAATGAGTAAAATTTTTAAATACGGGAACAAAAACAATTGCAGAAAGCCCAATGTAGAGCATTGGAGCTCCATATTTGTGCGTCTCACTTTCTAATTCGTCTAACTCTTCGTCTATATCACCACTGAAAGCTTTCAGAGTGGAGGCAATTAAAACTGGAATAAACATACAAACCAGTGAGGGAATCAGAAGGTAAATAATGAGTTTTAGTGTGGTCACTTTATTTCCAATCCAAAGCATGGTTGTTGTCAAATCTCCTATTGGAGACCAAGCTCCTCCAGAATTAGCAGCTATAATAATCATCCCTGCAAACCAAATTCTGGTCTCGCGGGCTTTAATGACTTTCTGTAAAATGGTAATCAAAACAATGGTAGCAGTAAGATTGTCAATTATAGCTGATAATATGAACGCCAGAGAGGAGAAAATAAACAGCAAACCCTTTTTTGACTTTGTTTTAATAAAACTTTTAATAGTAGCAAATCCATTAAAATAATCTATGATTTCAACAATTGTCATGGCACCCAGCAAGAAAATAATAATCTCAGCGGTTTTACCAAGATGATGTAAAAGAATCTCGTCCAAATGTGTTGGTTTAAGTTGTTTCAAAAGGGTATCAACTTCAAAAACAGGCAGGTGAAAGACAGAAATTAATGCCCACAATATGGACATCATGGCCAATGCGGGAATTAATTTATCGATCTTTAATGAGTGTTCCAGAGTAATGGCCAAGTAGCCTAAAGTGAAGATGGTGATAAGTGTAATCTCCATTAATTTGAGTTAAATGTTTGGAAAATTATATTTTGGTTGTCCAAAGTAAAAAATAATCTTAACCAATTAGTGAATTTGGTATAAATATTTTCCCGGAAGAATGATCCTTTTCAGCTCCTGTAACACTGGCTAAACAATTAATCGAACCCTTCCATTTCATTAAACCCAAAAAAGCAAAGATTAGTGCTTCTTTATAATCGATAATTTCGGATAAGGGAACCACTATTTTTGATTTGGTTCTTTTTTGGATGGCTTCAACCAAAAAAGTATTATATGCACCACCTCCAGTAAATAATACAGACCCTTTTTTAGGTAAACATTTTGTTATCTGTTCTGCAATATGGAGTGTGTAAGTGTGTAACAAGTCATTGGTTTTTGCATTGGCATAATTATCCAAAATTTTTAGAACATATTCCTTAACCCACTCTATTCCCAAAGATTTTGGAGGTTTTTTAGAGTAGAAATGAAGTTTATCCAATTGTTCTAAAAATGCGGGTATAATTTTTCCTCCAGCAGCAATTTTTCCACCCTCATCATAATTAAAATTTAGGCGCTGGGCTAATATATTCAGGACAGTGTTGGCGGCACAAATGTCATAGGCAAGTACATTCTGATTTTGCAGTATAGTGATGTTCGAAAAACCACCCAAATTAACACAAGCATTATAATTACTGAAGAGTGCTTGGTCCCCCATGGGAACCAATGGAGCTCCTTGTCCCCCCAAAGCAATATCTTGAGCTCTAAAGTCACAAATAACTGGCAGTCCAACTCGGTCAGCCAAGTGACTTAAGTTGCCTATTTGGAGTGTTAAACGTTTCTCGGGCTGATGAAAAACAGTATGACCATGCGAGGCTACTCCATCCAATATATTTATTTTCTCTTTGCTAATAAAACTAAGAACATTATCTCCCAAAAAATCAGTATAATCTTCATTGAGCTTGTTAATAGCATGTGGAGCTAAATTAATTGACTCATGTAGTTTTTTTTTCCATATTTTAGAATAAATAACAGTAGTTGAAGCTAAAATCTTAAAAGTCCAAACTTTTTTTTTGGTAAACTTTACATAAACCAGATCTAATCCATCTAATGATGAACCCGACATACAGCCAATAAAGTAATAATTATTAGAATTTAATTGATTAGGCAAGATGAAATTCGTTTTGTAAATAAATAAATTAATTTTAAAAATAAATTATTAAATCGAACAATTGATTAGACATTTATCAAAATTTAAAGCTTAAAATAGTAATTTGATAATTGTATTTTATTGTAATTGACAAACTTTTGGCCTTAAACCTTAAACATTTAATTTTGAACACCCTTAATAAAAAACCAATTAATGTTACCAAGTAAACAAGGATTATATTCCCCTGAAAATGAGCATGACAACTGTGGTGCAGGTTTTATTTGTAGCCTTCAGGGAAAGAAAACCCACGATATCATACATAAAGCGCTTGATATACTGGATTGTTTAGAACATAGGGGTGCTGTTAGTGCAGATGGGAAAACGGGAGATGGAGCTGGTATTCTAATCGAAATCCCTCATGAATTTTTGAAAGATCAATGCAGTTTTAACTTACCTGAATTTGGAGAATATGCTGTAGGAATGGTTTTTTTACCAAAAAAAGACAATCAAAGATCATTTT
>CAJWAY010000067.1 GCA_913020685.1 uncultured Flavobacteriaceae bacterium | reverse complement strand
GTAGAGGATCATTACAACCAAACCCTGATTCAACTCGAGGAGATTGAATTTCTAAACATGTTATCTAACGAGGGAGACGACCTCAGTGCTGTCCTCCAGATTACTGCAGGTGCAGGAGGAACAGAAAGTTGTGATTGGGCTGAAATGCTAATGCGAATGTATTTGATGTGGGCTGAGAAAAATAAAATCAAAGTCAGAGAACTCAATAATCAACCAGGTGATGTAGCAGGAATAAAAACAGTAACCCTTGAATTAAATGGTGAATACGCTTTTGGCTGGCTTAAAGGAGAAAACGGAGTTCACCGACTAGTTAGAATTTCACCTTTTGACAGCAATGCAAAAAGGCATACCTCTTTTGCTTCGGTATATGTATACCCATTAGTTGATGAAAGCATCGAAATAGTTGTCAACCCCTCTGAGTATAATTGGGAAACAATGCGTGCCAGTGGTGCTGGTGGGCAAAATGTTAACAAAGTTGAGACTGCAGTACGTTTGAGACATCATCCCACTGGCATCATCATCGAAAATTCTGAAACTCGTTCACAATTGGAAAACAAAAATAAAGCGATGCAACTTTTAAAATCTCAGCTTTATGAAATCGAATTGCAAAAAAAACTATCGGCCCGAGATGAGATAGAGGCCTCAAAAAAGAAAATCGAATGGGGATCCCAAATCAGAAACTATGTCATGCACCCCTACAAGTTGGTAAAAGACGTTAGAACCCAAACCGAAACTAATAATGTGGATAGCGTGATGAATGGGGGTATCGATGATTTTCTAAAAAGCTATCTTATGTTAATGGGACAAAATAGAGTTAAGAAATAATTATGGGCAAAATAAAAAATATCATTTTCGATTTGGGAGGTGTACTCATCGATTGGAATCCAGAATATGTCTACCTAGATGTTTTCAAAGGAGATCGCAAAAAAATGCGATGGTTTTTTGATAAAATCTGCACTATGGAATGGAATGAAAATCAAGATGCAGGCTATCCATTGCAACAGGCCACTGAGGATCGGGTGAAAATATTTCCCCAATACGAGGAATGGATCAGAATGTACTATGGGCGTTGGGAAGAGATGCTTGGAGACCCCATTACTGAAACAGTTAAGATTCTCAATCAACTGCTAAAGAAACCCAATTTGAGAATAGTTGCTCTGACCAACTGGAGCGCAGAGACCTTTCCGGTTGCTTTAGATCGGTTTGAATTCCTAAACCGTTTTGAGGGGATTGTTGTTTCTGGTATCGAAAAGACCCGAAAACCTTTTCCAGATATTTACCAATTAACCTTGGATCGTTTTGATTTTATGGCAGAGGAAAGCCTGTTTATAGACGATAATCTGAGAAACGTATTAGCGGCGAAAGATATTGGTATCCATACCATTCATTTTAAAAATCCAATAGACTTGAGGTTAAACCTTGAGGCTAATGAGATTAAACTTTAAAATGGCATATCATCCTTCCCATTTGAGGGGAGATCAAAAACGTCATCTGGTCCTGGCAGATTTCCTTTGTACTCGTTAGAGGGGTCATTATCATTCATTTTGGATTGGAACTCATAAGGTAAGTCATTAGTCTGTAAATCTTCAAATTTACCTAAGTTCCCTATAAATTTCATACGAATGTTGTCGAGTCCTCCGTTTCGGTGTTTGGCAAGGATTAACTCTGCTTGACCAATAGATGAAGAATGTTCTTCATCATCCCACTCCTCAATACCATAATACTCAGGTCTATAAATAAATGAAACGATATCCGCGTCTTGCTCAATGGCACCGGATTCTCTAAGGTCAGAAAGTTGAGGTCTTTTGGTTCCGCCTCTAGTCTCTACAGCTCTCGAAAGTTGAGAAAGGGCAATTACAGGAACATCCAATTCCTTCGCCAATGACTTTAGGTTTCTCGAAATTGTTGAAATCTCTTGTTCGCGATTACCTGCTTTACTACCGGTTCCTGCAGTCATCAACTGTAAATAATCAACAATAATGAGTTTTATATCATGTTGTGAAGCGAGTCGCCTGGCTTTAGCACGTAGGTCAAAAATTGAAAGAGCAGGGGTATCATCAATAAATAAGGGTGCTTTTTCAAGATCCCCAACCTTTACGTTAAGCTGTTTCCACTCATGATCTGCTAATTTTCCTGTTCTGAGTTTTTCTGACGAAAGTCCAGTTTCAGAGGAAATAAGTCTAGTAATCAACTGTATGGAAGACATTTCAAGAGAGAAAAAAGCGACAGGCGTTTGCTTGGTTACAGCCATATTTCTAGCCATAGACAGGGTAAGTGCTGTTTTACCCATACCTGGACGGGCAGCGATGATAATCAAATCACTTGGCTGCCATCCAGAGGTTAGAAGGTCAAGTTTTTCGAAACCTGAAGCTATTCCGCTTAAACCATCCTTGTTAGCAATTTCCTCAATTTTTTTCTTAGCTAGCATCACAAGATTTTGCGCGGTATAAGAGGATTTTTTGATGTTTCCCTGTGCAATATCATACAACTTAGATTCCGCCTCGTCCAACAAATCAAAAACATCAATAGATTCCTTATATGAGGATTCTATGATCTCATTTGAAATACGTATAAGGCTTCTTTGAATGTATTTTTGTAAGATAATTCGAGCGTGAAACTCTATGTGAGCAGATGAAGCAACTTTTTGTGTAAGATGGACCAAGTAATAATCACCTCCAATACTTTCCAATTTTCCATTTTTTCTCAAATCAGCAGAAACTGTCAATAAGTCAATTGGTTGGGAGTTTTGAAACAATCTAAAAATCGATTCAAAAATATTTTTATGCGATGATTTGTAAAAAGCTTCGGGTTCAAGAAGATCGATAACCTCGTCCACACCTTTTTTATCAATTAGCATAGCCCCCAAAACAGCCTCTTCTAATTCGATAGCCTGAGGTGGCAACTTTCCCTGCTTGAGGTTAATTACTGTTCCTGAAGATGATTTACTTGATTGACTAGGATTAGTTTTCTCCATTCAGCTAATGTAAATGGTTTACTTGGTTTGCTATTTAAAATATATTCAAATTTTATCTTACAGAGGTAAACAAATTGGTTGTTGATAAAAAGTTAAACTTGTTGATAAGAATAAAATATTAAGTGATGTCTAACTTTGGAAGGCTCCCATATTAGAGAATTTGGCTCTTCTGGCATTAATCAGTTGATCGCTGTCCATTTTGTCAAGAGTTCTAAAAGCTTCTATAATTTGTTTTTTAACAGTTTGAAAAACATTGTTTCGGTCAAAATGTGCACCCCCAAGAGGTTCTTTGATAATTTTATCAATCAACTTGGATTTCAACATATCTTCTGCAGTAAGTTTTAAAGCTTTGGCAGCAGTTTCTTTGTGTTCCCAACTTCTCCAAAGAATTGAAGAACAGGATTCAGGAGAAATTACTGAGTACCATGTATTTTCTAGCATATAGATTAGATCTCCAACGCCAATTCCCAAAGCACCACCCGAAGCACCCTCACCTATAATAGTGATAATTATTGGGGTTTTAATTGATAGCATCTGGTAAATATTATTAGCAATTGCTTGACCCTGACCCCGCTCTTCAGCTCCCAGACCTGGATATGCACCAGGTGTATCAATTAATGAAACTATGGGTATTCCAAATTTTTCAGCCATTTTCATCAATCTGAGAGCCTTACGGTAGCCCTCAGGTTTGGACATCCCAAAATTTCGATATTGTCTTGTTTTAGTATTGTATCCTTTTTGTGTACCAATAAACATAAATGTCTGATTGTCAATTTTTCCCAATCCCCCTACCATTGCTTTGTCATCTGCAAAATTTCTATCACCATGTAACTCCAGAAAACTATTACCAGAAAGCGCATTGATGTAATCCAATGCGTATGGTCTAGAGGGATGGCGAGACAATTGAACCTTTTGCCAAGGAGAGAGATTACTATAAATACTCTTCTTAGCAGTATCTAGTTTATCTGTTAATAATTTACATGTTTCAGTAACATCAACGCTGCTTTCGTTACCGATGGCTTGACATTTAGCAATTTGTTCTTGGAGCTCTTTAATAGGAAGCTCAAAATCTAAGTATTCCATTTATACATATAGCTTGTGTAAAATTAAAAATATAAGTTAATAGGTGGTAAAGATTTAGTTATTTGTTAATTTATTAGCTTCTTGCTCTGTTGAGAAGAAAAATAGCCAAACTTCCAAATAATAATACTGGAAGCCAGGCTCCTAGTAATGGAGAAAAATTTGACTTATTAACCAATACAGAAAATATTTTATCGAAAAATATAAAAAGAAATCCCAATGATATGCCCAAAGCAAGGTTTACACCCATTCCCCCTCTCCTTTTAAAAGAGGAAACCGATACACCAATCAGTGTTAAAACAAATGCTGAAAAAGGTAGACTCCATCTTTTGTGCCTTACCAATAAATGACTGTTGATCATTACAGAGCCACCCTCTCGCTCTTTCTTAATGAATTCATTTAGTGTTGAAAAAGTCAAGGTTTCGGCTTTGTAATTGACGGGCGCAAGATCGTCAATTTTAAAATCAAACAAAGTATCCAATCGGTTTCTTCTTGAATAAATTTCACCATTATCGGTAAAAGATCTCCTAACATAGGAGGAAAGCCTAAAAACACTGTCTTTATCTACCCAACGGATGCTACTAGATTGTATCTTGAAAGTCATCATATTCTCTTCAAAATGTTCCAATGTAAAATTATTAGCACTTTTTCGTACTGGATCGTAACTGCTCACAAAAATATATTCTTTAGGGTTAATTTGTTTTATGAGGTTCTTGGTTTGACGGTCATTTTTTTTGGCTATATATTTGTATTGAAATGCATTATAGCTGGCATTGGACTTTGGGACTATGAACATTCCTGCAAAAAAAGCAAATAGAGCAATAATTCCTGCCGAAACTAAATATGGTGTTAAAAATCGAGAAAAGGAAATCCCCGAACTCAGTAGGGCAATGATTTCAGTATTGTTAGCTAGTTTTGAAGTAAACCATATAACAGCCAAAAAAAGAAATATAGGGAAAAGTAAATTACCAAAGTACCATGTAAAATCCAAATAGTAACTAAATATTGCTTGAGTAGGAACCTCATTTTCCTTAAACTTATCTATTTTTTCGGCCATGTCAACCATGATTCCTATGGGAATAAACAGCAAGATCATCACCACAAAAGTGGAGAGGTATTTTTTGATAATGTACCAATCCATGATTTTCATACTACAATCGATTGTCCATTTGACGGCACATTTGGTTCTTCCATAAGCTAAAATCACCTGCTAAGATATGCTTTCTGGCCTCTCTAACCAACCAGAGATAAAAACTAAGGTTATGGAGGGTGGCAATCTGCTTACCTAACATTTCATTAACTGTAAACAAGTGCCTAAGATATGCTTTGGAGTAATCTGTATCCACATAACAATAATTGGCCGAGTCGATGGGAGAAAAATCATTTTCCCATTTTTTGTTTTTAATATTTAAGGTACCATCTGCAGTAAATAACATGCCATTTCTGGCGTTTCTAGTCGGCATCACGCAATCAAACATATCAATACCCAAGGCGATATTTTCTAAAATATTGATCGGAGTTCCAACCCCCATCAAATATCGTGGTTTGTCCTGTGGCAAACTTTCGCATACCAACTGGGTCATGGCATACATCTCGGTAGCAGGTTCTCCTACCGATAAGCCTCCAATGGCATTACCAGGAGCACCTTTGGAAGCAACATAGTCTGTGGACTCTTGCCTTAAATCTCTATAAATACTTCCCTGAACGATAGGGAATAGGAATTGACGGTGGTTGTATTCAAAAGGTGTTTTTTCATGATGTTCCATACACCGATCCAACCATCTGTGGGTCATATGCATTGATTCCTTGGCATATTTGTATTCACAGGGATATGGAGTACATTCGTCAAAGGCCATGATGATATCACCTCCTATTATCCGTTGGATATCGATGGCACTTTCGGGTGAAAAAAAATGTTTGGAACCATCAATATGGGATTTAAAAGTAACCCCATCCTCTTTAATCTTTCTGTTATCCGTCAGAGAATAGACTTGGTATCCACCAGAGTCTGTCAGTATGGGAGATGACCAATTCATAAAACGGTGGATTCCTCCTGCTTGTCTTAGAATTTCCCCTCCTGGTCTGAGGTAAAGATGGTAAGTATTTCCCAAGACAATATCTGGCTTAATATCCTCCTTTAATTCCCTCTGGTGTACACCTTTTACGGTGGCTAAAGTCCCCACAGGCATGAAAATAGGGGTTTCAATATTTCCGTGATCAGTTGATAAAGTAGCTGCTCT
>CAJWAY010000066.1 GCA_913020685.1 uncultured Flavobacteriaceae bacterium | reverse complement strand
ACAAGAAGTAAAAATTTTGGTGGGCACTCAAATGATAATCAAGGGATTGGATTTTCAAAATGTTCATTTGGTAGGTGTTTTAAATGCGGATCATCTGATGAATTTCCCTGATTTTAGGGCTCACGAAAGAACATATCAAATGCTAAGTCAGGTAGCTGGAAGGGCTGGAAGGAAAGTATTGAGGGGTAAAGTTTTGATCCAAACTTACCAGCCTCATCATCCTATCATTCAGCATGTGATAAATGGAAATTATGATCAGATGCTTAATCAAGAGTTGAAAGATAGAAAACAGTACTATTATCCTCCCTATAACAGACTCATCAGGATAGTAGTATATCATAGCGATATGGAGATATTAAAAAAAGCAAGTCATTGGATTGTCAATGTATTGTTTCAGTCGGAATACGGTCAAATACTTGGACCTGTTTTTCCACCTGTAGCAAGAATCAGAAACCGATATAGAATGCATATTTTAGTAAAAATTTCGGCAAATAATTATAGGGATCGGGTAAAACAAATAATAAAAAAAACATTGGGCCATTTTGAGTCAATTCCAATATTTAGATCATGTAAGGTTAATGTAGATGTTGATCCTTATTGAAAATTGATAAAATTCTCTTTGAAAATACTCTTTTGTTTGCGGCTAAGAGGGAGCATTTCTCCATCAGTATTTACATTATTAGTAGTAAAATTGATTACTTTTTTGAGATTTACAATATAGGATTTGTGGATTCTAATAAATTGATTTTTCGGAAGCTTGTCTAGAAAAGATTTCATAGTTGATAGTACCATATAGTTTTTGCTTTCAGTCACTACTTTTACATAATCACCCATGGCTTCAATCCATCGAATATTATTGGTCCGAACCTTTTCTGATTTAAAATTACATTTAAAATGAACAACTGACTCCTTTTTTTCCCGAATGACACTTTGCAATTCGAATTTATTAACAAGTCGATCAATTGAGTTTTTTAATCGGCCTTTAGAAACTGGTTTAAGCAAACAATCTAAATATCCCTTTTCATAAGATTTAATGGCATCCATTGGAGTTTTGGTAAGTAAGATAATTTCAATATGGTCTTTAAGTTGCTCCACAAATTCAAATACATTGCAAATAGGCAGGTCAGAGGCAACAATTGCAAAATCAATTGAATTGTAATTTAGATACTCTATTGCATTCAAAGCATTTGAGAATTCAGCCTCTAAGATAATTTCGGGGTAATTTTTTAATAATTGAAGAAATTGTAGGCGGTCTACAGGATTAGGTTCAATGTATATGCACTTGAGTTTCACAATGGGGCAAAAAATTCTAAAGTTTCAATATAAATTTAAAAAAAAAAACTAAAAAGCAGGGATTCTCTTGGTGTAATTTAATGATTAACTTACTTTTGCATTTCAAAAAAAATATAGTATGAGTAATTACGAAACTGTCTTCATCTTAAATCCCGTTCTATCTGAAAATCAGATAGAGGAGGCAGTCAAAAAGTATGAATCACTTTTAGAGTCAAGAAAGTGTAAAATTGTTCATAAAGAAAATTGGGGACTTAAAAAACTCGCCTTTACGATCCAAAACAAGAATAGTGGTTTTTACCATTTGTTAGAGTTCGAAGGAAATGGTGAAGTAATCAATGATTTAGAAGTCGAATTTCGTAGAGACGAACGAGTAATGCGTTTTTTAACTGTTAAACTTGATGTGCACGCTAAAGAGTGGGCTGACAAAAGGAAGAAAAGAATTCAAACTAAAGTCAAAGCTTAAAAAGATGTCAAAAATTGATGAACAATCGTCCGGTAAAAAAGAAGGGGAAATCCGCTATTTAACCCCTCTAAATATTGATACCAATATCAAAAAAAAATATTGTAGATTTAAAAGATCAGGTATCAAGTATATAGATTACAAGGATCCTGATTTCCTTTTGAAATTTGTTAATGAACAAGGTAAAATATTACCAAGACGTCTAACTGGAACCTCTCTTAAGTATCAAAGGAAAGTTTCAGTAGCAATTAAAAGGGCACGCCATTTGGCTTTGATGCCCTACGTTGCAGACCTTCTCAAGTAAAATCTTTAAGTCATGCAAATTATATTAAAAGAAAACATAGAAAATCTTGGCTTTAAAGATGATTTAGTAAAAGTCAAAAATGGATATGGGAGAAACTATTTGATCCCTCAAGGTAAAGCTGTATTGGCTACAGCATCAGCCAAAAAAATATTGGCTGAAAACCTTAAACAAAAAGCCTTCAAAGAGAAAAAGATTATTGACAATGCGACAGCATTAGGTAAAAAGCTTATGGATTTAGTTATTAAGATTCCCTCCAAGGTTGGTAGCGGAGAAAAATTATTTGGATCTGTTTCAGCTGTTGATTTAGTCAAAGTATTTGAATCTCAAGGACATGAAATTGACAAAAATTCCATTGCTATTCCTGGTAAAACCATAAAACGTTTAGGAAGTTATGAAGCAAAAATCAGACTCCATAGAGAGGTTTCGATTCAATTTCCTTTTGAAGTTATACCTGAGAAAAAATAAATTTTAAAGATATCTATACCCCACATTGAGTGGGGTTTTTTTTTGCATTTGATTTTATGAAGTACTCACGTTTGTCCAAGGAACAATTTAAGATCCTTCATGAGGAATTTGCCATTTTTCTTGCGGCTCAATCCATCGATAAAATTAACTGGCATCAAATCAAAACAAAAAATCCTGATCTAACAGACGACTTATTGGATCAGTTTAGTGATTTTGTGTGGGATAATTCACTTGAAAAAATTACTTATCTCGAAAATAGAAGTGATTATCATTTGTTTTTGTTCAAATGTAAAGATGCTCAGATTGATTTGATTTTGATTCGTGTTGATGAAGACTGTCCATCACTAATGCAAAAAGATTATAAGAAGTGGTTAGCCAAGAATTTATTGGATCCTAGGGTTGCTATTTTTGAGTCAAGTCGATCTTTTACTGATGATTTTAAATTGGAAAAGTTCAAACTAATGAGACAAGGGGCTACCGTTTCAGATGGTAAAACATATGAGGACTTAAAAAGTTTTCTTTCAAAATAATTAGAATTGTTTGATCTTTGTTAAAGATCAGCAAAATATGTCTAGTATTAAACCATCTATACCCAAAGGGACTCGCGATTTTTCGCCTGTAGTTATTTCTAAGAGAAATTATTTGAAAGCTCAGTTAGCATCAGTTTTTGAGAGCTTTGGATTTCAGCCCATAGAAACTCCATCATTTGAACGTTCTGAAACTTTATTGGGTAAGTATGGGGAAGAGGGGGATAGATTGATTTTTAAAATATTAAACTCTGGAGAAAAGATTAAAAATATTGATTTGCAGGCATTTCAAAATGGAGAATTATCCAAATTTTCCAATTCACTTTCACAAAAAGCTCTTCGTTACGATCTTACTGTTCCTTTTTCCCGTTATGTGGCCCAATATCAAAACGATATTATCTTTCCATTTCGTCGTTATCAAATGCAAACGGTTTGGCGAGCTGATCGCCCTCAACATGGAAGATTTCAAGAATTTTTACAATGTGATGCAGATGTGGTAGGAGAGCGTTCACTGTGGAACGAGGTGGAGGGAGTAATACTTTATGATCGCGCATTTACAATGCTTGATCTTAAAGGTGTAAAAGTCCACCTCAATCACCGTAAAATACTTGCAGGTGTAGCTGAATTTATTGGTGCCGAATCTCAATTTATGAACTTTACTGTTGCATTAGACAAGTTGAGAAAAATTGGCAAAGATGGGGTAATCAAGTTGCTCCATTCTCAAGGATTTAAATCCAGTGCCATTGAACGTCTAAAACCATTCCTTTCCCTAGAGGGAAACTTTGAAACCCAATTAGCCTATGTTGCGAGAGTCTTAGAGGGGATTGAAATAGCAGGGGAGGGTATTGATGAGTTAAAATTTATCTATAACCAATTGAATAGACAATCTCTAAAAGCAGTGAATCTAAAATTTGACATCACTTTGGCAAGAGGATTAAATTACTATACAGGTCTGATACTTGAGGTAATGCCACCAGAGGGCATTAAGATGGGTTCAATTGGTGGAGGTGGTCGTTATGATAATCTTACTGATTTCTTTGGACTAAAAAATACCAGTGGATTTGGTATCTCTTTTGGTTTTGATCGTATTTTTTTAGTTTTAGAGGAATTGAATCTATTTCCATCTAACTTGGAGGAAAAAGTAAAACTAATGTTCTCAAATTTTGGAGATGACTCAGTTATTTTTTGTTTTGACCAGTTGATAAAACTTAGAGATAAACACTTTCCCTGTGAACTTTATCCCAAGCCAGTCAAATTAAAAAAACAATTAAATTATGCTAATGAAAGATCCATCCCAAACGTTGTAATCCTTGGTTCAGAGGAATTACAAAAAAAAGTTTTTGTATTGAAAAACATGGTGAGTGGGAAACAGAAAGAGTATCCTATTGATCAAATGTTCAATATTTTAATAGACTTAGCCTAGTCTAATTTTTCCATGGTTGGCCTTTTATATTTTTCAAAGGGTTGCTTTAGTAAACTTTTTATTTGACTGTTTTTTTTCTCATCAGGGAAAACGTCTACACCATAGATAATTTTCTCTCTTTCATAGTTACTGAAAGTTCCAAGCATTCTATCCCATATGGAGAAGATGTTCCCGAAATTAGTGTCCGTATAGGGCAAACGGTAATGGTGGTGAATTTTATGCATGTCAGGAGAAACAAAAATATAACTGATCCACTGATCAAGCTTTTTGGGTAATCTAATATTTGCGTGATTGAATTGAGTAGACACCAAAGACAAAGCCTGGTAGAGCATGACAATACCAATTGAGGTACCTATAATAAAAACACCCAGTAGGGTAAATAAAAATCTAATAACACTTTCTAGTGGGTGATGCCTGTTTGCAGTCGTAGTGTCTACATTGGGATCGCTGTGGTGAACCAGATGAATCATCCACAGTGGTTTGATCCGATGTTCGGTATAATGTGGAAGGTATGCTCCAACAAAATCTAATAGCAAAACTCCCAAAATTATTTCACCCCATAATGTTAGACCCGGAATCCATTGTAATAGTCCAAAATTATTGTGAATAGTCCAGTCCGAGGTGTTCAAGAGTAAAAATGCCATTGACAGGTTAATGACAATGGTAGTAAGTGTAAAAAAGAAATTTGGAATTGCATGCTGCCACTTTTTGTAATTGAATCGAACTAATGGAAATAGACCCTCTAAAAACCAAAAAATAGTTATTCCTCCAACAATTAATATACTCCTATGGATGGTAGGAATATTTTCAAAATAATTGATTAACTCGTACATTCAATTTATCTTACATTAAAGTTAATCCATTTATTTAAAGTGAAGAAATCTTTAATTTTATATGTCAGGTTGTTTATATTTTACTATTCTTGAGTTTCTTCTTCTGCTTCAGTTTTTTCGGGAGCTCCTCCAAGATTCAATCTTATAGCGAGTTCATGCCCATTGAGGTTGAGTCCGGAAAGAGTTGAATCCATATAAGTATCGTAAGCATACCCAATAGATATTTTTTCCCCGATACCTACAGAGGTAAGAAATGAAAAAATAGAGCCTGATTTAAATGAAATCCCAATGTCAAACTTATTGAGATATGAAACCCAACTATTGAAATCAATTGAATTAGGAAGTCCTTCACCTTTCCTGTAGATAACATTGGGTTTAATTGCAAAATCTTCATTGATGTTGAACTCTGCTCCTCCTGCAAGGTAGATGTGAATTCTGTCCCTAGATTGAATTATGACGTCTTCGTCTCTTCTTGAGTTGAATAATCTGGGCATAGAACCGGAAACATATAAATTGGCCATTTTAAATAAAAAACCTACTCCCATATTGGGATTAAACCTACTCAAGGATTTTTGGGCTGGATCAGGAATATTGGTAGAGCCCAATAGAGGAGTCGGGTCTGCACTGTATGAATTCCCACCCCCTTTAATTCCAAGAAATACAGCACTATCATTCCCTAAGGTGAGTTTGTAGGAAAAGTCAACATTTATCATCGTCTGATTTTCTATAAAAATTTTATCAGAGATAATTGATACTCCTAGTCCCACATTATTACTCCTCGCGAAGGAATATGAAAAACCTGTAGTCTGTGGACTGTCCTCTATAGTGTTCCACTGATTTCTTGATGTCAGAGAAAAAACATTACCTCCCTCAGACCCAGCAAAGGCGGGGTTAATCAAATTCATATTGAAGTTATAGAGTGAGAGATATCCGTCTTGCTGACATAAGAGTGCCAGTGGAAATAGGAAAAACAGATATCTTAAAATCATTTATTATCTAGCTAAATAGACAATACCCTGATAATCAGGATTTCCA
>CAJWAY010000065.1 GCA_913020685.1 uncultured Flavobacteriaceae bacterium | reverse complement strand
AGCTAATGAGACCAAAAGTATTGCCTCTGCTGGTATAAATTATATTGGAGTCGCCATGCCGACCAAGTATTTTGGTTTTGGTTTTGGGATCATTCCATACACTTCTGTTGGATATAAACTTTCTTATCTAGATAATGTAAACGATAATGAAAACATCCTCAATCTTTTCGAAGGTGAGGGAGGTATCAATAAAACTTTTTTCTCAATTGGTTTTAGACCCCTAAAATTTTTGAGTTTAGGAGTTACTTTAAATTATAATTTTGGCAAAATTAGATATGAAACAGGGAGATTTCAAGACCAGGTAACCTTAGGCACTGTCCTAGAGAATATATCAAGTATTTCTGGATTGGATTTAAAACTTTCTACTCAATTTGAAATTCCTATAAAGGATGCTTTGGAGCTTCAAGCTATGTTATCATATACACCTGAAGCTAATTTGATATCGACTAATTCCAGATTTTACAATACCCGATCTTTCTCAGCAAGCAATAATTTTGGAGAAAATATAGAGATATCTTTGATTAACTTTGGTTTGAAAAGAACTGATATTACAATACCTGATGTAATATCATTTGGATTTGGAGTTGGCAAAGAAAGAAAATGGTTTGCGGGAGTACAATATACCAAGAATGCTATGCAAAACTTTAGTCATGAGTTCATAAGCCTGCCCAACGTTGGCTACGAAAATGCATATCAATTCTCATTGGGAGGTTTCTATATTCCCGACTACAGTTCAATTACAAGCTATTGGAAAAGGATTGTCTTTAGGATGGGATTTCGACATGAACTTACTGGTATATTGATAAATAATTTTGGTTTAAAAGAAACGGGAGTTAATTTTGGATTTGGTCTACCTTTAGCTGGGTTTTCGAATACCAATATTGGATTTGAGTATGCTAGTAGAGTAGCTGATAGTAAAAAATACAAAGAAAATTTTTGGTCATTTAGAATTGGGTTTTCCCTAAACGACAAATGGTTTATAAAGAGAAAATATAATTAATTTAATGGTAATGAAATTTTTTAAAATATTTATTTTATGGTTGGGAATGATTGTCTTTTACCCTGCAGTATCCCAAAACAGTGAGGAGTGTTTGCAGAATCTATCCATTTTTGCAGAGTATGCAAAGGTTAAGAATTATGATGAGGCTTATGAGCCATGGATGAAAGTAAGAAAAGAGTGTCCATCTCTCAATGTTGCGATTTTTTCATACGGAGAGCGAATTCTTAAGGACAGAATAGAAAAGGCAAAAAAGGCTTCACCTCAGACTCTTAGTGCTGAAATAGCTGATTTAATGGAGCTTTTTGATGAGTGGCTAGAAAATTTCCCCACAAAAAGGAATATTAGCGTAAAAGGAGATATCATAAGCAGTAAAGCTCAAGCCATGTTGGATTACAAAACAGCAGATAAAATGGAGGTTTACAAAACTTTTGATTTGGCCTATAAGACTGATGCCAAAAGTTTTAAGAATCCAAAAGAACTTTATAATTATTTCAAAACCCTTTACGATCTGTACAAACAAGGAAATCAAGGGGTAACCATGGAACAATTATTCAATAAATACGAGGAGGTTTCTGAAAAATTTGAGTTAGAATCTATCAATTTGGCAAAGAAATTGGATGTTATTCTCAAAAAACAGGATGATGGAATTATATTAAATAGTCGTGAAGAAAGAAGTAAAAGGGTCTATGGTATAAACAGTAATGCCATCGGTACTTTTCTTTCCAATCTAGACGCTATTATTTCTAAAGAAGCTACATGTGTTAATTTGGTTCCATTATATAAAAGAAACTTTGAGGAGTTCAAAACCGATGCTATTTGGTTAAAGCGAGCCGCCTCTCGAATGGACAGTAAGGAATGTTCCGATGATCCCTTTTTCGTTACCATGGTAGAAGCCTTACATGCATTAGAACCTTCGGCTGATTCTGCTTATTATTTAGGAATTTTGAAAGACAAAGCTGGGGATAACAAAGTAGCTTTAAAATATTACGAGGAGTCCATCTCTCTTCAAACTGATCCTTATAAAAAAGCCAAAATTCTATACAAGATTGCTGTTAAGTTTAAGAATGCTGGCAGAAAATCTTCGGCCCGAAATTATGCGCGAAAGACTTTAAACTTCCAGCCCTCTTTTGGCCGTGCTTATCTTCTTATCTCTAATTTATACGCAAGTAGTGCGAATGATTGTGGAGAAACCCAATTCAACAAGAGAGCAGTATACTGGTTGGCCGCACAAATGGCCTATAAAGCTAATGAAGTGGATGCTTCGATAAAAAAACTTGCTCTCAAAACAGCAAGAAGCTATGAAGGAAGAGCCCCATCCAAAACCGAAATTTTTACTGAGGGTAATCAAGGGGCCACTATCAATTTCGATTGTTGGATCAAAAGTAGTGTTAAAGTCCCGGATTTATAAATGCAGTTTTACCAACTTAAAATTTTAAATAATAGGGTTTCAGCTTTTGCTGTGATCCTATTTTTTTCTTGTGATGATGGTAGTTCAACCCTGAAGCAAATTAACCAGTTCAATGAAAACCCAGTCGGGATAGCCCATGATATTCACATGACTTACACTGACTCGGCAGAGGTTAAGGCAATTTTGACGGCTCCATTAAACTTAGATTACACCCACTTAAGTTTTAAGTACTCCGAATTTCCAGAGGGACTGAAAATCATATTTTACAATAATAATAACGAGGAAAATACCGTTGTAGCTGATTATGGGATACTATATAACCAGACAAAAATAGTTGATCTACAGGGAAATGTGGTGCTTTTGTCAAATGATGGTTCTCGACTAGAGACAAGTCAAATGTATTGGGATTCTGAGAAAGAGTGGCTTTTTACAGAACAACCCTTCACTTTTAAAAACATAAATTATGATATGGCTGCCATACGATTGGATACCAACAAAGAATTTAGTAAATTCCAAACAGGAAATCTTACTGGTACGTTGTTAGTGAATGAACAGAAAGACTCTTTAAAACTTGATGAAAAACAATAAAACTTCAGAAATATTATACTCGCTTATTGCTATAATTGCAACCTATGAATCATTTAACCAATGGAATGACAACCGCAAAAAGGCCTATATTTTCATTGGATTTGCTCTTCTATCCGTATTCATGGGATTATTTAGAAGACACTATCGAAAAAAGTTTAATAAAAGGGGAAATTCCTCTCAATGATCATCTCTGACTTAGTCATTTTTATTTGTCTGATTCTCTCAGCCTTTTTTTCGGGGATGGAAATAGCCTTTGTTTCTGCTAATAAGATTTATTTAGAAATTGAGAAGCAGCAAAACGGATTTAATGCTAGGTTTTTAAATTTCATTACCAAAAATCCCTCTCGGTTTATTGCTACCATGTTGGTGGGCAACAACATTTCATTGGTGATCTATGGAATTTTTATGGGAGATCGCATTTTGCAATTATTTTTTCCCGAAACCCTGCTAGGTGGGGCAATTAGTATTCACATAGTTTTTATTCAAACAGTCATCTCTACTATCATTATTTTACTTACGGCAGAGTTTCTTCCTAAAGTTTTTTTTCAGCAGTTTTCCAATATTTTGATGAAGGTATTTGCCATTCCCACAGCTTTTTTCTATGCATTTTTTTTCCCAATAACTTCTATGATCATAATTTTATCAGACTATATTTTAATAAAGTTTTTTAAGACTAAAGGGGATCAAGTTCAATTGACTTTTTCCAAGATTGAATTAGGGAATTATATAGAGGAACAACTTGAATCGACCAGAGATATAGATACTGTAGACAGTGAAATACAAATTTTTCAAAATGCATTAGATTTTTCAGAGGTAAAAGTAAGAGAGGCTATGGTTCCCCGAACAGAAATTATTGCGACTGAAATTACAGCCTCACTGTCCGATATAAAAAAACTTTTTACTTCAAGTGGTTTATCCAAAATACCTGTTTTTGAGGATTCTATTGATGAAATTTTAGGTTATATCCACGCATTTGAAATGTTTAAAAAACCGACAGATCTCAAAAAAATATTACTTCCAGTTGCTTTTGTACCTGAAACCATGAAAATTAGTGAAGTATTGAAATTATTGACCAAACAACGTAAGAGTATTGCAGTAGTATTAGACGAGTATGGTGGAACATCAGGAATTATTACAGTTGAAGATATTATCGAGGAACTTTTCGGTGAGATTGAAGATGAGCACGATCATGTTGCCCTTTTCGAAAAAGAAATTGATAAAGGCTTGTTTGAGTTCTCTGCCCGCGTAGAGGTTGATTATATAAACCAAAAGTATGATCTTAGCCTTCCCGAAAACGACTTTTATGAAACCCTTGGAGGGTTGATTGTATATCTGAAAGAAGAAATCCCCACTAAAGGAACTGTAATTGAAATTGAAAATTATGAGTTTGAAATTAAGGAAGTGTCCTCAACTAAAATTGAAAAAGTAATTCTCAAGGTTAAAGATCAACTGTAAAGGTTTCAAAGGCATTAGAAGCGAGGGAGATGCTTAGCTGGAAGTCCTTAAATACAGAGCTATTCTTTTTTGTAATAAAAAAGGAAATTGTATTTTCGCATCCGATTCAAATAAAATGATATGGCAGTACTAGGTCAAATTAGACAGCGTTCGGTATTTCTTATTTTGGTAATCGGTATGGCTTTGTTCGCCTTTGTAATTTCCGGTGTTTTTGATGGAAATTCAGCCAACAGTAGTCCCAGTGATCCTATTGCAATTGTCAATGATGAAGAAATTGAACTAATTTTTTTTAGACAATTAGTGGAAAATACTGAAAGGAACTTCAATTTATCAACCATGGAGGCTGTAAACAGAGTATGGGATCAATTGATAAGAGCAACTATTTTCCGACAAGAGTTTGAACGATTGGGAATTGATGCAGGTAAAGAACAGATTGAGATGATTTTGATGCAGGATCAAAGAATTGTGCAAGATCCTCGATTTTTAAACGAGTCAGGTTTTTTTGATTTTGGAATTTTTACAGATTATATAAATCAATTACGTATTGAAAACCCCCAAGCATATGATAATTGGAAAATCCAAGAGGAGAATATTGTAGGTTTGGCAAAGGAAAATATTTATTACGATTTGATTAAATCAAGTACTGGATTTACAGAATTGGAGGGGAAAATCGCTTATCACAGTCAGAATGACAAGGTCAACATAAAATTTGTTAGGCTGCCCTACGAGGAAGTCCCTGATAGCCTTTTTAAAGTATCTGAAGCAGAAATTAAAAGTCACATCAATAAAAACAAAGAAAATTATGTGACCGAAATGAGTAGGAGTGTACGTTATGTAATTTTCCCTGAAATTGCCTCAGAAGCTGATAAAAACAAAATCCGATTAGATCTGGAAAAACTCAAATCCCAAAGGATAGAGTACAATGATGTATCTAAGCTCACCGATTCAATCGACGGACTTTCCACTACTGATAATATAGCTGATTTTATTGAGCAGTATTCCGAAACCCCTTTTGATTCAATTTACAAAACAAAAGGAGTTTTAGCCAATGAATATGCAGATATCCTTTTTGGCCTAAATCCTGGGGATATTTTTGGACCATATAAGGATCGTAACGAATTTAAAATTTCACGTTTTCTGGATAGAAAAAAGGGTGGTTCGATTAAAGCAAGTCATATTTTGGTTGCATTTGAAGGTGCAGCTAGGGCCAATCCAGATATTAAGAGGACCAGTGAAGAAGCCAAAAAATTAGCCCAAGAACTATTTCGTAAAGCTAGAAGAAACCCAAATGATTTTGCCCAATTGGCAACCGAAAATTCAGATGGTCCCTCAAAAGCAATGGGTGGAGACCTAGGTTTCTTTCAGGAGGGAATGATGACTGGTAAGTTCTTTGATTTTTGTAATCGCTCCAGGATAGGAAGAATTGGATTGGTGGAAACAGAGTTTGGTTTTCACATCATCAAAGTAACTGATAAGGAAGATGTGGTTTTGATTGCTGATGTTTCAAAAAGTATCATTCCTTCAGAGGAAACTTCAAATGATGTCTTCCAAAAAACAACTCAGTTTGAGATGGAGAGTGTCCAAACCAAACATTTGGATACGGTTGCTAAGAAATATGATTATGATGTAAAGATTGTTAAAAAAGTGAATCTTTTGGATGAAAATCTTCCTGAACTACCAAGTCAAAGAAACCTTGTCCAGTGGCTATTCAGCGATGAGACTGAATTGGGTGATATCAAACGATTTAGTATGACAAGTGGGGGATATGTAGTTGCTCAGATGACTGGAATTACTCCCGAAGGATCTATTAATATTGAATCTGTTAAGTCAAATGTAGTTCAAGAGATTATGAGGGAAAGAAAGGCTGCTCATTTATTAAAATTACATACCGATAAGAATTCATTGGATGCTTTGTCTGCTGCTACCGGAAAAGAAATTGAAACTGCTTCGGCTGTAACTCAGGAAAATACTGTTTTGGTGGGTGCAGGAATTGAACCCTATGTTATTGGCACTGCTTTTGCAATTGGACTCAACCAACCCTCAACTTTGATTGAAGGGAATAATGGGGTGTATATGATTGAG
>CAJWAY010000064.1 GCA_913020685.1 uncultured Flavobacteriaceae bacterium | reverse complement strand
TTTGGAGATGCCAGCATCAGCTGCCATAGCATCAATTAATTCTGATTTGTTCATAATCTTATAGGTTTATTATTACACACACAAATTTATACCCTTTACCATAAGTCCAAAGCAAAATCAGGTTAAATACCCATTATTGTTAATAAAAACCAATATTTGTTGATAATACGGCGGCTTTAAACTCAAGAAACTTGTACTTTATCAGAAAATGAGTTACCATTTAGCAAATCAATGGCATTCATTTGTTTTTTGTTTGGAAACTGCAAAATAATACAATTTAAAAATCCTTTAGGATGAGTGATCAGAATTTTGTGATTCTTTATTATTACTTTTTTAGGATCAAAGGGATGATTTTCCTTTACTATTTCTGCTTTGAAGATTTTGATGATTGACTTTTTATCGTCTTCGATCCAATTAAACTTTGCCCCAGGGTAGGGTGACAAACCCCTAATTTTTGCTTGAATTACATCAAGAGGTTGATCCCAGTCGATAAAAATATTTTCTTTATTAAGTTTTGGAGCCGCTTTTTCGGATCCATTCACTTCTTGTTTTTTTGGAGAAATAGAGCCCTTAAGTATACCTCTGATTGTATTGCAAATCAGTTTGCTTCCTTTTTTAGCCAATTTATCGTGTAGGCTACCGGCTGTATCTTGTGTTTCGATATCAACTTTTTCCTGTAATAGAATTGCTCCGCTATCAATCTCTTCATTAATAAAAAAAGTGGTTACGCCACTGTGCTTTTCTTGGTTTATAATAGACCAATTGATCGGGGCAGCTCCCCTGTAATCGGGAAGTAGCGATGCATGAAGGTTAAATGTTCCTAGGGATGGAATGGACCAAACCTCTTTGGGTAACATTCTAAAAGCAACCACGACCATCAAATCGGGTTCCAGCTCAATCAATTGTTTTAAAAATTCAGGAGCTTTGAGATTTGCAGGTTGTAGCACCGGGATATTTTTTGCTTCAACAAAATGTTTTACTGCAGAGGACTTAATTTTTCTTCCTCGACCTGCAGGGCGATCGGGTGGCGTTACAACAGCTACTATATTGAATTTTTCTTCAACAACTTTCTCTAAACACGATACAGCGAATGGGGTTGTGCCAAAAAAAATTATTTTTTTACTCATTTGAGGTAAAACTTTTTTATTTCATTTAATCAGACTATTTTCTTTTCCTTTATACTATGTAAAACTATCATAATGGATTTATTTCACATCATTAATTATATACCGATTTGACATTCACTATGCATCTTTTTTTAGATTTGTTTTGATTTTAAATCTCACCTTTATAAATATATTATTATTTTTTGCAGCTTTTTGCAGAACATTGTAGACAAGGATTTGTCTTCTTTTCTCCAAAATATAAAAGAATCTTATTACGCTTACATTTAAATTCTTCAAAGGCATAGTCAAGCATAAATTTAATCTTATATGCTTTTAATTTATTTTGTGCTTTGGTTCTTTTGAGAAGAGGATTAAGGGTGTAATCATCCTCTCTTGGAAGTTTCCAGTAGAGTTTGGTGTCGGTACTTGACTGTTTATGATCAATAATATTTTCTTTTTCCATCAAGCCCAGTTGTTTTTTAATTTCATCAAAATCCAAGCCCAGGTGGTGTCGAATTTTTCCTAGATTAATTTGACTCTCTTTACTGAATATTTCTTCGTAATTACGCATCAAAAATTGAAGTATTCTGGCAGCATCGTCTCCTTGTTTTGCTCTCTCAATTGCTTCTGCTGGAATGCATTTGATTTTTAAATGTGTACGTGTCTCATGGATGTATTGCAATTCCAAAACACCCTCTCTCTCAAGTATTCCAAAACAATGCTGTACTTTTTTGGGATTAAAATTATAAATATCACAAAAATTTTTAAAGTTGAGTTTGTAATCCCCTCCCTTCCCTTCACTGTAGGCGATTCCAAGGTAGTTACAAAGCTTTTTATAAATTTTTTTCACATATTTTGAGTCAGGAAGATGACTTAAAAATTGATTTTCTAATCGGTTTTTATCCGAAGGGTGAACCAAAAGAATAGCTTTTGAAGGACGACCATCTCTTCCTGCTCTCCCTGTTTCTTGATAATATGACTCCATACTTTCCGGAATGATCATGTGAACTACTTTTCTTACGTTGCTTTTGTTAATTCCCATTCCAAAGGCATTAGTTGCTACCATAATGTGATAAATATTATTTTTCCAATTATTAAGAATTTGTTTTTTTTGTCTGGCTTCCACTCCACCGTGATAAAAACCCGCTTTCAGTCCCCAGCTTTGGAGTTCTTTAGCGATATGCTCAGTTTTAAATCTTGATCGACAATAGATAATAACTTTTTCGTTTGGAGAGTTGATCAATAACCTTTTTAGTGTAGCCATTTTGTCTTCAGCATGTACTACATCATAGTAAATATTTTTTCTTTCAAAAGAAGTACTAAAGATTTTTGGTTGGATCAAACCCAATGAAGCTCTTATATCTTTTAACACTTTTGGAGTTGCTGTTGCCGTTAAAGCCATAATGGGGGTCTGGGGAAACATAGGCCTTAATTTTTTTATAAGTCTAAAGGCAGGTCTGAAATCATGTCCCCATTCTGATATGCAATGAGCTTCATCGACTGCTATGCCCTTTATTGGCAATTTTTCTATTTGGTTAAGGAATTCAGAACTGGTGAGTCTTTCTGGAGAAAAATAAATTATTTTGAAATTGCCGTTACGGGCATTTTCTAATTGACGATAAAGATCATTTTTACCTCCAATACTGTCAAAAAACATTGATTTAATTCCACGTTGGTTGAGTTGATTTACCTGATCTTGCATTAGTGATACCAGTGGGGAGATCACTATGGTTTGTCCATGGTTCAGTAATGAAGGCAATTGATAACAAACTGACTTTCCTCCCCCGGTGGGCAACAAAACGATACTGTCTTTACCTTGAAGATAATGATCAATCACTTCTTCTTGTAAAGGTCTAAAGGTATTTTTTTTCCAGTATCGCTCTAAATAGTCAAGCTTTTTCTGCATGATACAAATACTCGAGTAAGGTCGAAATTCTTACTTCTGGGCTTTGAAAGGGAACTTCAACGATGGGAATGTTATATTTTTGATAGGTCTTTTTGATGTAAAAATATATTTTTTGAGCTTCCTGAAATCCCTCTTTTCTTTCGTTATCTTTGATATAAATTGACTTCCTAGGAGGGAGTAGCATGGCAAAATCATAAGTAAAACCAGAAGGGTCAAATTTACATGAATCATAACTAACTCCTAGGTAATCCATGTAAGCCAATACATCATGTAATCCTCTATCAAAAAAGACGTATGGTTTTTGTGTTTTGTTAGAGCTTGATTTTGAATTTTTATACTGTTCTTTTCTGCCGTTCCAAACTTCCTTACTAAAATCTAGAGGTTGTGATTTAAAAAAATTATTATCTCCCTTTTTTTGAGCCCTTTTAATAAGTGTTCTCGAAAATTCATCAATACATTCATACCCTTTGATTCGTAACAAATTGACCAAGGTAGTTTTTCCACTTCCCGGCCCCCCGCTAATCACAATTTTTTTATTTTTAAATAGATGCATAAGTGATTCTAATATAACGGAGATATCAATTATATTTGTGCAAAATAATGTTCCTTGATGAATTCAAAGGAAAAAACTGACGATTTTTACGAACGATTTCGAGAAAAATTAGAGAAATCGCAAAATTGGCCAGGTCTCTACATGTTCAAATTCATTACTAATTCGAACAGCCAACAGATCAATAAAATAAAGGATTTGTTTAACAATCCCACTGAGGGCGTTTCCTTGGTCAATTCCTCTAAAAATAAGTTTCAAAGCCTTACCATAACTATTGAAATGAAATCCCCTCTAGAAGTGATTACTATTTATAAAAAAGCGTCGGAATTTCAAGGGGTTATCATTTTGTAATTAATTATGGAATTAAACAGCTGATTATATAGATTTTAGTAAATTGCGACTATACAACTTCGCTTAAGACAAATTTTTCCCTTGATGGAAACTTTACAATACAACACGAAAAGAACACAATTGGTCATACCTGAGTATGGCAGACACGTGCAATTGATGATTAATCAAATCATGGAAACCCAAAACCGTGAAGAACGTAATAAAATGGCTAAAGCTGTCATTGGTATTATGGGCAATATGAACCCTCATCTGCGGGATGTTCCTGATTTTCAGCACAAACTTTGGGATCAACTCTTTATAATGTCAAACTTTGAGTTGGATGTTGATAGTCCTTATGAAAAACCTCAAAAAGAGGTTTTGGAACAGAAACCCGATCGCCTAACTTACCCACAAAGAAATCCAAAATATCGATTTTATGGTAATAACATAAAAAGTATGATCAACGTTGCGGTGAACTGGGAAGATGGAGATCTTAAAAATGCCCTTGTTTATAATATTGCCAATCACATGAAAAAGTGTTTTTTAAATTGGAATAAGGATACGGTTCAAGATGAAGTTATTCTTAATCACTTAGTTGAATTGTCCGATAATAAACTAGAGGTTAAAGAAGAGGATCTACCATTAACTGATGCTTCCGAGTTTCTTAAAATTAGATCGAAAAATGGCAATGGTTCTAAAAATAATCATAAACAAAGGAACAAAAGAAACAACGGTCGTAAAAGATATTAATTTTTAGCTTCCATGGGTAGTTTTCAGATTGAAGGAGGTCATCGTCTAAAAGGTAAGATCACTCCACAAGGTGCAAAAAATGAAGCATTGCAAATTTTGTGTGCAGTTTTGCTAACTGAAGAAACTGTTACTATTTCCAATATTCCTAATATTATTGACATCAATAAACTTATTGAATTGCTTCAAAAAATGGGAGTCAAAGTAGCCCAACTTGAAAAAGGAAAGTATGCCTTTACAGCCGATAATGTAAATCTTAATTTTCTGGAAAGTCAACAATACAAAACCTATGCAAAACAGTTAAGAGGATCGGTGATGCTTGTAGGTCCAATGTTATCAAAATTTGGAAAGGGATCAATACCTCGACCTGGAGGAGACAAGATTGGGAGAAGAAGGTTAGATACTCATTTCGAAGCAATGAAGCTACTGGGCGCTAATTTTATCTTCAATAGAGAAGATTATTTTTACACAGTAACTGCAGATCAACTTCATGGACGAGATATTTTATTAGAGGAGGCTTCAGTAACAGGGACTGCTAATGTTGTAATGGCTGCCGTCTTAGCTCGAGGAACAACCACCATATACAATGCTGCTTGTGAACCCTATTTGCAACAGCTATGTAAAATGTTGAATAGAATGGGAGCCAAAATCTCCGGTATAGGCTCTAATCTTCTTACCATTGAAGGGGTTACCAATTTATCTGGAACAGAACACAGGATACTGCCAGACATGGTCGAAATAGGTAGTTGGATTGGATTGGCAGCAATGACCAAAAGTATGATTACCATACAAAATGTAAGTTGGGATGATTTGGGTCAAATTCCTAATGTGTTTTCAAAACTTGGTATTCAACTTGAAAGAAGAGGAGATAATATTTTTATTCCATCTCACGAGGATGGGTATGAGATTGAAAGTTATATAGACGGTTCGATACTAACCGTTGCTGACGCTCCATGGCCTGGCTTCACTCCTGATCTACTTAGTATTGTTCTGGTCGTAGCTACTCAAGCTCGTGGAAGTGTATTGATTCATCAAAAAATGTTCGAAAGTCGACTATTTTTTGTAGATAAACTAATTGACATGGGCGCCAAAATAATTTTGTGTGACCCACACCGTGCTACTGTGATTGGCCACGACTTTAGATCCCAACTAAAAGCTACCGTAATGACGTCTCCCGATATCAGAGCCGGTATTTCTCTATTGATAGCTGCGCTATCTGCAAAAGGTACCAGTACAATTCACAATATCGAGCAGATCGATCGCGGTTATGAAAATATCGATGATCGTTTAAAAGCTATAGGTGCAAAGATCAATCGATTACAAACTTAAATCCATGAAAGGCCCCATCCTATTTTTTCTTTTAATTACCTACAACCTGCATGCTCAATTCATAACTGGTAAGATATTGGACGCTGAAAACCGCCAACCTTTACCCTTTGTCAATATTGGTGTTTTAAATAAAAATTTGGGCACAGTATCCAATGAATACGGGGACTTTTTATTGGAACTAAATCCAGAACACCTTTTGGATACTTTGCGCTTTTCGATGATTGGTTTTGGTAAAAAAGATTTTGTAGTTCAAGATTATTTGGCACAAGAAAAGGCAGAAAATATCATTTTATTGAAAGAGGAAGTCCTTTTACTGGAAGGGGTTACTGTAGTTAGAAAAAAAAATAAAAAATACAAGCGTAAGATTTTAGGAAATAAAACCGAATCTAAAACTTTGGTTGGTGGTTTTACCTCAAATGACTTGGGAAATGAAATCGGTTTTATCTGTAGGATCAGAAAAAGTCCCACTTTTATTGAGGCTTTCAATTTATCCATTGCCAAAAATACATATGGCAGCGTTCGTTTCCGACTCAATTTTTACAGTCTTAAACAAGGAGTACCAAATGAAAATCTATTGGATGAGACAATTATTATCGAGACAGATATCGAATCAGGTAAAGTTAGCCTTGACCTCAAACCCTATGATATTGTAATGGAGGACGATTTTTTGGTTT
>CAJWAY010000063.1 GCA_913020685.1 uncultured Flavobacteriaceae bacterium | reverse complement strand
ACCTAGACTCTTCTGAACCAAAATCAGACGTGTTGCCAGTTACACCATAGGCCATTTGAAATGCTCTGCAAATTTATATTAAAGTTTTTTGTTGCCAAAAAATTCGTTTTAAAATCTCTTAAACTAAATTGATTTACAAAAGGCTTTTTTTTATTTAATTCATAAATTCGTGAAACAAAAATTGTAAATGTCCATCAACTCTTTCCAATTTTGGAACCGAAGCTTTGGTTGGGGCGTTTTTACTATTGCCCTTTTGACCTTCGGCCTTACAGTAGAACCCACTGCTAGTTTTTGGGATGCTGGAGAATACATCGCTACCGCTGCAAAGTTACAAGTAGGTCACCCTCCAGGAGCACCTTTGTTTCAAATGATGGGTGCTTTTTTTGCACTTTTCTCTACTTCGCCTGAGAATATTGCCCTAATGGTTAACTATATGTCTGTTTTTTCCAGTGCTTTTTCAGTACTATTTCTTTTTTGGACGCTTACCCTATTGATGAAAAAGTTACCGATTTTTCAATCACTTGATTACATCTATGAGCGTTTAACTTTTTTTGGAAGTGCAGCTGTAGGAGCCTTGGCATTTTGTTTTTCTGACAGTTTTTGGTTCAATGCTGTAGAAGCTGAGGTATACGCTATGGCGACTTTTATACTTTCCTTACTTTTTTGGTTAGGCCTTCGATGGGAACAGGACATGTACACTCCCAGAGGAGATCGCTGGCTTTTACTGATTTCCTTTGTCATTGGTTTGTCTTTTGGGGTTCACTTTATGGGACTGCTTACTATTCCTGCAATTGGGATGATCTATTATTTTAGGAATAATCCAAAAGTGACCATAAAAAGTTTTCTTTTGGCCAATTTGATATCTGTAGCCGTTTTACTTTTCATTTTTAAACTGCTATTGCCAACAACACTAGCTTTTTTTGGAAATTCAGAGGTTTTCTTTGTCAACAAGATGGGATTACCCTTTAATAGTGGAACGATAATAGCTGGCTTGTGCATGATCTTGTTTTTTTATTACAGTTTGAGATATACCCGACGTCAAAATTGGGTAAATATCAATACCAGTATTTTGTGTGTACTTTTTGTATTGGTAGGTTTTTCCTCTTGGCTAATGATTCCCATTCGTGCAAATGCCAATACAGTAATTAATGAAAACTCACCTGCCGATGCTCGTTCCCTTTTGGCTTATTATAATTTAGAGCAATATCCAGAAACCCACCTTTTCTATGGACCTCTTTTTTCTGACATATATGCAGGACAGGATGAGACCGAACCCTACATAGATGACAAGCCTAAGTATGAAAGAGACTATAAAACTGGAAAATACACTATCGTTAACCATTGGGAAAAGGCCAAAATCAATTCAAATAGTAAGCATAGAGGCATTTTACCTAGACTTTGGAGCTCTGAACATGCAGGAAATTATATGAATTTCACTGGGCCATTAGAGTTTTCTATATCACCGGAATATCGGGGCAACGAGATGTTAAGAGCACGGGTAGATGAATTTAGAAAGGATATTCTGGATGGAGTTGTTACTGGAGACGATTATCATAAATTTTTCAGATCACTCTCTCCTTATTTGATAATAGAAAAACCTAGTTTTTGGAGTTCCCTACAATTTCTGTTTCAATACCAAATCGGCTATATGTATTGGCGGTACTTCATGTGGAATTTTACAGGAAGACAAAATGACATTGCAGGATCTTATAATTTATTAAATGGAAACTGGATCAGTGGAATTCCTTTCATAGATAATATAAGGTTGGGGAATCAATCTAAAATTTCTGAGGATGCTAAAAAAAATAAGGCGCGAAATACCTACTTTTTCCTTCCCTTTTTGTTGGGATTAATTGGGCTGATTTTTGTTTATCAACAAGATCCTAAGCGTTTTTGGGTTTTGTTACTCTTTTTCTTGTTCACAGGACTGGCGCTTAAAATTTATTTAAATGAGAGACCTTTTGAGCCTCGTGAGCGGGATTATGCTTTGGTCGGGTCCTTTTATGTATTTGCTTTATGGATAGGTATGGGCGCTTTCAGTCTGTCACAAAAGGTCAAGACTTGGATTAAATCAAAGGCCGTTGCCCCAGCAGTAGTTGCCATCTGTTTTATGGCTGTACCAATGTTAATGGCATTTCAAAACTGGGATGATCACGACCGTTCCGATCGCTACACAGCTCAGTCAATGGCTAAGTCCTATTTAGAGTCCATTCAAAAAGACGTGGGAGCCATGATTTTTACCATTGGAGACAATGACACTTTCGCCCTTTGGTATGCCCAGGAGATAGAGGGTTACCGAACTGACGTAAAAACAATTAATACCTCTCTGCTAGCAACTGATTGGTACATTGATCAAATGAAAAGAAAAACCTATGAGAGCGACCCCATCCCCTCACAGATGACTCATTCACGCTATGCCTACGGTATTCGCGATTATATCAAACATGAGTCCCTTTTGGATTCTGTTAGGTGGAATATTAAAGACTTTATGAACTGGGTAGCCAGTGACCACCCCAGAACAAAATACAAAAGTTTGTTGGAACAGGCTGGAGATGATCCCCAGCGCTTGCCCAAAGCTACTCAGGAAATGGTTTTTTATCCCACTAATAAAATTAGGGTGGAGGTAAATAAAGAAAACGTATTGAAAAGTGGTTTGGTAAAGCCCCAAGATGAAGCTCTAATTGTTCCTTATATCGATATTGACTTACCAGAGGGTGGAATTACAAAAAATCAGATAATGATGTTGGATATTTTGGCCAATAATGATTGGAAAAGACCGATATATTTTACTGGAGGAAGCTATGCCGATTCTGAATACATATGGATGAAGGAGTACTTGCAATTAGAGGGATTGGTCTATAAATTAGTTCCAATCAGAACACCAAAAAATTCTGATAATCCCTATATCATGGGTCGTTTAGATGCTGACTTGATGTATGATATCGTTATGAATTGGAGTTGGGGAAACTCTCAAAGTCCTGACATTTATCACGATGTAGAAACACGGAAAAACAGTATCTCGTTCAGAAGTAATATGGCTCGCCTGGCAGAGAAATTAATTGAAGAAGACAAGAAAGAAAAGGCTAAAAATATTATTGATTTAGCCATGGAAAAGATGCCTTTAGATTATTTTGGATATTACAGTCTTTTGGTCCCTTTTGTTGACACCTATTACCGTCTGGAAGTCATTGATTCGGCACAAAATCTTGCTAAACAGGTAGCGTTTAAATACAGTGACCAATTGGATTATTTTGCATCCCTAACTCCCAGTGTCCAATTAATGATGGGTGAGGAGATTATTACTCAGGTAGAGCGATACAGAACTTTAATGGAAGCTATTTTGATTCATGAAGATCGTGAACTTTTAAAATCTGAGTTAGATCATTTTATCAGCTCTATTCAACCTTTTAAAAATTTATATGGAAATTACGATTATTTCACCTCCCTTTTTGATTTTGTTGAAGGATATTACCTCTCAGGTCAGATGGATAAGGCTGAAGAATTGGTAGAATCCATAGTTTCACAATATGAGGAGCGTTTTGGAATGATTGCCAAATTTTCCAAAAGCAATAAAAAATTATTCTTTGACCGTATAAAGAATGAAGTTCTAGATTTCCAGGAGCTGATTTATCGTGTTGAACTTATGGGTAGATCCAGTTTTGCCAACAGTCTGCAAAAAAGATTTGATCAATCAATGGATCAATTTGAATTAGAATTGCAAGATCCGAAAAACTAAGCTAGGTGGTCTTGCATTAGACTGATTAGAGTATTAGCATCCTGTTCACCGCTCTGTCTCCAAACCATTTCACCAAGCTTGTAAATCATTAAAGTTGGTAAGACTTTTACTCTCAATGCATCAGAGAGTTTTAAGTTTTTTTCTGTATCAATTTTGATAACTTTTCCTTTGTCGCCCATTGCTGCAGCAACATCTTTGAGTACTGGACTCATAGAGTTAGAAACTTCATCTTCAGTGTTATAGAAAACCAAAAGCAACGGTAATTTGTCGTTAATGAGTTCACCAAATTTTGACATTTCTGAGTTATTTCAAAATATTCACTTACGCAAATGTAGTTTTTTTTGCGATTAAACCAATAAATTCCTCTTTTTCAGGGTAATTACGGTAATCTCAGGCCAAATTCCAACCCGTCCTGGATAGGCCAAATAGCCAAAGCCTCTATTGACATTAAGTTTCTGTTCTTTCTCTTCATAGATACCAGCCCATTGTTTGTATTGCCACTGTATTGGACTCCATTTGACCCAACCAGGAATCTCTATTCCAAATTGGAAACCGTGGGTATGTCCACTCAAAGTTAGTTGAAAGGGGTAAGAATGGGGTAGGACCTCTGCCTCCCAATGGGAAGGATCGTGACTAAGTAGTATTTTAAAATCTTCGGACTCTATGTTAGTGATGGATTTTTCCAAATCTCCTGCCTTCTTAAACCTTCCTGCTCCCCAATTCTCTACACCGACCAAAGCTATTTTTTCACCATTTTTCTCAATGTACCGACTCTCATTAAGCAATAGATTAAAGCCCATATCCTTGTGCATTTGGTACATCTCATTCATGTTCTCTTGTTTTGCTGCTTCACTCTCCCATTGGTTGTAATCACCATAATCGTGATTACCAAGAACAGAAAATTTCCCGTAAGGGGCCTCCAAACCAGAGAGCTTTTCAATCCAAGGCCTCGCCTCTGAGGATTTATTGTTGACCAGATCTCCAGTAAATAGTATGAGATCAGATTTTTGGTCATTGATTAAAGAGATCCCATAACTTACTTTATCTAAATTATCGAAACTCCCGCAATGTAAATCGGAGAATTGTGTGATTTGAAAATCGTCAAAACTCTCAGGTAGAGATTCATATTCTAGTGTATAGCGTAACACCTTATAGTTATATCGACCTTGATACATTCCGTAAAGCAAAGAAGCAAAAGGTACAGCACTTAATGCCAAGGCTGCTTGTGCAATAAATTTTCTGCGTTCGGGAAGGTAGAATTTTTGTTCGGTACTGAAAAAACGGTAAATACCGATAGCAATTCTGCTCAAATCCTCAAAAAAGAGGAGAGGGATTAAGACTAGCTGACTGGTGATCAAAGCAATAAACCAACCAACAGTGTAAGTGATACTGGGGGTCCAACCAATAGAACGGTCATAATTATAAATTTGCCATAGAAAACTTCCCAGCACAAGCGTAACTACAAATCCATATAAAACCCACCACAACCTGATTTGGGTAAGGGTTTTTAGTGCCTGAAAGGCATACCATTGTATAGCAATCAAGAAAACAATAAAAGGGATCCAGCGCATTGACAAATTTTAGGGCAAAGGTATTAACTGAAAATGAAAAAGTCTCTCAAAAACTATTTAAACCCAATTTTTTCTGCCAGTAGCATGGCTTTTCCGTCGGTCAGGCTAGCAACATAACAACTTGCATTGAGCAGAGTTTGATAGAGATTTTGAGCAGGGAGTTCTTCATGTTCTGGAATTAATTCAAGTAGAAGCTTATCGTAGCTATTGTCTTGATTTAAAAAAGTATTAGAAGCTGCGGACACAAAAGCATCCAATAAAGCAGTAATTATTTTGTAACCTAGGATCTCTTTTTGAATGACCTCTTCCGAGCAGTAGATTTTCTTTATACTCAGATCGATAATATCCCTAATTTGCGCTTTATATTGACTTTTTTCCAATAGGGCACTTCCGAAACTTCCATTTAGAATATCGGTTTCATTTTCGGTAAAAACTCTGACTGCGTCTTTGATTAGGCTGTTGATAGCCAATGCTCTTAAATATCCCAGCCTTTGGGTGCGGTGTTTTAGCTTGGAATACTTAATAGTATCCATGTCTTCTTTGACTAAATTAATAAGGTATTCTAAGGCATATTCTTCATCGATCCATCCTAAATGAATACCGTCTTCAAAGTCTATGATGGTGTAGCAAATATCATCGGCTGCTTCCACTAAATAAGCTAGAGGATGGCGATCTACAGAATTGGAGTCCGCCAAGCCTAACTCCTTTGATAGTATATCAAAAAATGGTTTTTGAGCCTGAAAAAAACCATATTTTTTATGCGCAACATGAGGCGAAGGTTGATGGGGGAGGCTGGCTTTGGGGTATTTTATAAAGGCCCCTAAAGTGGCATAACTAAGCCGCAAACCTCCTGGGGTTCCAACTTTGCTTTCCGTTAGTATTTTGAATCCATTGGCATTTCCTTCGAACTTACACAAATCTTGATATTCTTTATCAGAAAGCTTTGATTCATACCTAGCACCATTACCATTAATAAAGTAGTGTCCTATAGCTTTTTCGCCGCTGTGGCCGAAAGGTGGATTTCCAATATCATGAGACAATGCTGCGGCAGCAACAATGGCGCCGAAATCATTGATTTTATATCCCAAATCTTTGGATAAATGACTGTGTTTCTCTAAAATATTTTTACCTGCCATTCTACCCAAACTTCTCCCCACTACAGATACTTCTAAGCTGTGAGTTAATCGGGTATGAACAAAGTCTGTTTTGGAAAAAGGTATAATCTGTGTTTTGTCCTGTAAACTTCTAAAAGCACTAGAGAAAATAATACGGTCGTAATCTACTTCAAACCCCAAACGGGTATCATCTTGGGTAATTCTTGGTCGGTCTTTTGAATCCCCTAATCTCTTAAGCTTCAATAGATTATCCCAGTCCATACTTTGTGAAAGTTACTGAATTGTTAACTCTAAAAATTTTATATAACATTAATTTAAATTTTCAATATGATTATTTAACCTTATGCTAAAATACTCTCATTGAATGCTCAATAAATTTGATGTAATAAAAATTTAATTATCAATTTAAATTATTTACTCAATGACCTTTTTGCCCAA
>CAJWAY010000062.1 GCA_913020685.1 uncultured Flavobacteriaceae bacterium | reverse complement strand
AGACATAAATATTTAATGTGTCCCAAATTTAAAAGGTTTTGGTTGCCTAATAAAATTTGTTGATAAAATATACGCAAGCAAAGATAATTCCGTTAATATTAGAAAGCTTTCTGATTAACTTTGAATATGATTGACCAAAAAAAAAATAGCTTTCTTCCAATTTTGTTGTTTTTTTTTACCGCCCTAAGTTGGTCACAAGTTTTTGACAAGGCAGCACTGAGAGTCAAAGCTACAGAGCTTTATTATCAAGGTATTTTTTCCAACGTGGAGCCTGCACTTGCCCTATATGAAGATTATAGTATAACTGATACTGAACTTCAGGAGATTAATTATCTTAAAATGGTTACTGCATTGAGGCTAAATTATCCTGGTGCGGTAAAACTGATTGAAAACTTCAGTCTTGATTATCCCAACAATACTATTTTAAAAACCGTTTATTTCGATTTGGCCAATTATTATTTTAATAATGAAAAATACTCTTACGCCCACAAGTGGTTTGCCAAAGTAAAAGCTTCGGATGTTCCAAAAGCAGAACTTCCTGAGTTTTATTTCAACAAGGGATACACACTCTTTAATAAAAAAAAATACCCACAGGCCAAAGTTTTATTGGAAAATGTAAAATTTAATCCCAAATATGAGTCTGATGCTCATTATTATCTTGGTCATATTGCATATCAATCGGAAGATTACGCACAAGCATCGAATTCTTTTAACCAAGTATCCAAAAAAGATCAAATGCAAAATTTAGGCTACTTTCAGGTAGAGATGAATTTTAAATTGGGAAGATTTGAAAAAGCAATTGAGCTGGGAGAGAGGGAAATTCAAAACCAAGCTGGAGATAATTTTTCAGAGCTATCAAAAATTATAGGTGAAAGTTATTTCAATATTGGGCAATACCGAAAGGCGCTTAATCATTTAAAAAATTATATGGGAAAAATGGGTAAATGGACCCATGAAGATTTTTATCAATTGGGTTATGCCTATTATGAAACCGGCAATTACAGTCAAGCTATAAATCAATTCAACAAGATTATTAGTAAAAAAGACAAATTGGCACAGAATGCCTATTACTACTTGGCAGAATGTTACCTCAAAAAAGAACGAAAATCTTCTGCCTTGAATGCATACAGGAGCGCTGCTTCAATGACTTTTAATGCGGACATATCAAAAATAGCCCTGCTCAACTATGCTCGATTGAGTTATGAGATCGGAAATCCCTACGAGAAAGTCCCGCAGCTCATCATCAGATATCTTGAAACCTACCCCAAAACATCAGAAGAGCAAGAGCTTACGACACTTTTGTTGAGTTCTTACACCAATAGCGGTGATTACGATGGTGTCCTTACTGTTATGTCTTCTAAAAGCGATTACAAAGACGATCGATTATTACAAAAGGTTACCTTTCTCAAAGCGATTCAATTATACAATGCCGGTGATTATTCAAATGCAGGTTCTTATTTCCAAAGTGCAGTAAAAATTGATAAAGTCAAAGCCCTTACATCACAATCCCTTTTTTGGCTGGCTCAGACTTATTATGAACTTAATCAATTTGAGGATGCTATTGATGGTTTTTTTGTTTTTGAAAACAATGTACCCAAAAAGGCAATGCTTAATGAATTAGAATACCACTATAACCTAGGATACACATATTTTAAAATGGGCGAGTATGAATTGGCCTTGGGTTCATTCAAAGAAGTCATTGATCGACAAAAACACTATCCTCGCAGTAAAGTTCGCGATGCCTTCATTCGCATGGGAGATGCTGAGTTTGCGATGAGTCGTTTCTGGCCGGCTATGGAGAATTACAATAAAGGGATTGCCATGTCTCCTGCGCAATCCGATTATGCCTTATACCAAAAGTCAATAAGCTATGGTTTTGTTGACCGCAACAAACAAAAAATCAACACCCTGATTGAATTAATTGATAAGCATCCCCGCTCTGCCCATATAGACGATGCCTTCTTTGAGCTGAGCAGTGCCTATACTGTTGCAGGTTCATTTGATACGGCGATCAATACTTACGATGAAATGATAGGTCGTTTTCCCGAAAGCCCCTACGTTCCCAAAGCCATTCTTAATAAAGGTTTGATCCTCTATAATCAGGAAAAGCTTAGTCGTGCAGAAAGTGTGTTGAAAAACTTGGTGGGGCGCTTCACCAAGGATGCAGTGGCCCAACAGGCCCTAGGAACCCTCAAAGAAATTGCGGTTGATTCCGATAAGGTTCCCCAGTTTACCCAATGGCTCAAATCATTGAATATCGATACATTCTCTGATAATGAATTGGAGCAAACGGCATTTTCGGCTGCTGAAAAACAATTTTTAAGTGACCGCAAAAAACAAGCCAAAAAATCTTTTATTTCCTATTTAGATATTTATCCACAGGGTCGAAATGCTCTCAGTGCTCATTTTGTATTGGCTGAAATTTATTTAGAAGAATCTGAGGACGAATCAGCTCTTGAACATTACCAAAAATTGATTGATGATCAACCCAATGAGTATTATGAACAAGCCTTGGTCAGGGCAACACAGATCTTGGTCAAACAGCAAATACAAGAAAAAGCAGTACCCCTTTGGAAGCAATTGGAGGCAGTAGCTTTACACTCGGAAAACAAACGTTATGCAATGTTCAATTTGATGCGTTTCTATTATCAATCTCAAAAGTTGGAGGAGGCACAAACCAAAGCAGAAGCAATATTGAAATTGAAAAATATAGAAGCAAAGGTCAAATGGGATGCCAATGAAATATTGGCCCAAACCTCCATTGCCCTGGGAGATTCCCTCAAGGCCGAATCGGCTTTTAAGGTTTTGGAAAAAGCCCCTATCGACAAGCTTGCTGCAGAAGCGTATTATTTTAGAGCGCATCTAAACCACAAAAATAAGGACTATGAGAAATCCAACGAAGTCATTGCTCTATTGTCACAAAAATTCAGCAGCCAGCCTTACTGGGCCGCCAAAAGTCTATTGCTAATGGCTCAAAACTTTTATGCTGTCAATGATGCCTTTCAAGCCACATACATTTTGGAATCCCTGATCGAAAATTACAAGCAGTTTTCAGAAATATCAAAAGAAGGCGAAACCTTATTGAATCAAATTAAAGAAAAACAAGCTGAGCAGAATGCCAGTTTATCCCAATCCAAATCCACCTATGAAATACAATAAGATTTTTATCGGTTTCTGGTTTTTCTTTTTTGGCTTAATAATTGCCACAGCCCAGGAAGAAGAAACTGATGATCTGGGCACACAAGAGATTACTGTGGTTAAATCATACAGCCCCAGCCTTAAAAGTGTTTTTAAAATTCAAACCCTTCCCGAGATTGACGATTCTTTGGTTCAAAAAAAAATCAAGGTAGATTATACATTTGAATCTATACCTGTCCTCTCCACCTTCGTTCCTAACAAAGCCACCCCTCTCAAATTGCAACGCCAAGAAAGTTCATTCTATCACAACTCTTATGTGATGGGGGGAATTGGAAATCAGTCCTATCTTCAATTCAATCTGTCGGCCATGGTGCCCTTGGATCGAATGCAATCTATCGGTTTAGAATTTCTTTACAACAAAGTCGGAGCCATTGATCAAACGCTGCTCAACAGTGACCAAAAAAGAACTTCTTTGAACTTGCTGCATCAATACAAACAAAACAATATGCGGGTGGATTCGGATTTGCGTTTTGATCGACAGGGACATAACTTTTTTGGATTGTATGATTTGGACTGGACAGAAATACCGTCTTTAAGACTGAATGTGATTGACCCATCCCAAAATCTTAATTACCTTTCAATCCGCTCCCGTTGGCAATGGTATGAGGGTCTTTTCAGTAGAGTCAATTTTAACACTCACATCACCACCGATTCATTTGATAGTATGGAACATATTGTCAAAATCAATTCCAAAATGAGGATTCCTTTTTTCAATCAATATCTGGAATTGATTCCTCACGTAGAATTGATTAACACCGATTTTGTAAGTGGCTATTACAATGACCAGATACTAGAATTTCATAAAGGAATGGGCCGATTGGAGCTTCAGTTTTTGAATGTTGGAAAAAAACTGAAACTTTTATTGGGTGCCAAAGGGATCTATCCTTTCGGAAATATCGAAGAAGGCAATCCGATATTTTTTGTCTATCCAAAAGCAGAAATTTCTTATAAGTCCGGCAGTGGAAAATGGGTTCCCTTCGTCAACTACAATGGCATTTATGACCTTAATAGTTTTACAGCTTTCTCTCTCGAAAATCCCTATATGGCTCCCACCATGACCATCAAACCCACCGAAGTAAATCATTATGGTGATCTGGGGTTTAATGCCTATCCGGGATCAGGATTGTCTTTCAAGCTTAATGCACATTACAGTCAGTATGATAATTTTCCTATGTTTAAACGTTTGCCCTATGACCAAAACAACAAAGATATGGCTTACCGTTTGGGTAATGCCTATGAGGTTATTTATGACAGTGTTGAAAAAATGGCTATTGTAACCAGGATCGCAATGCGATTCAGTGAATACAATAAAATTAGTCTGGAAACGGGATATTTTAAATATATCAGAAATGGAGACCAAAAAGTTTGGAACCTGCCCTCACTGAAAATTGATTTTAATGTGAATTTAAGATTGGGACGAAAATTATTTTTTCAAGTAGGAGGAAATTATATTGGGGATAGGGATTCCGTCAGAAACCGAGTTGTTCCTTTGACAGACAATAGCAGCGGAAATTTTGAAACTGTTGAATCTTTGGAATCTGTTTTTAGTGTTTTATCTTCGATTACTTGGAAAATTAATTCTCAATGGGACTTTTTCTACCAAGGAAAAACATTCCTCAGTGAGAATACATCTCGCTGGGCCTATTATGAAAACCAAAGTCAGGTCCATTTAGGAGGGGTACGTTACAAATTCGATATTAATTTTTAACAATTGGGAATCTAGGGGTTAAATATTTTAACAGTATTTATTTTAGTTTAATTTTGTGTTCATATTTTTTAAATGAAAAAAAAACCCCTTTTTCTGCTCTTCATTTTTTTTCTTGCCTCAGCATGTTCGAAGCGAGTTGATTTATTGGTTCACAACGCCAAAATTTATACTGTCAATGCTGATTTTGATCAAGTGTCTGCTTTTGTGGTTAAGAATGGTAAATTCGTTGCAGTAGGAGGGGAGGATTTGGTTAATAAGTACACACCGGCTAACATCGTTGATGCCCAAGGTCTAGCGATTTTTCCTGGATTTATTGATGCTCACGGTCACCTTTTTTCTCTGGGTTTAAACCAGTTTAAGGCTGATTTAAGAAATACTGAGGGCATTGATCATATCATTGAAAGGATCAAACGACACCAAGACAAATACAACCAAAAAATTATACTTGGAGTTGGCTGGGACGAAAACCAATGGAGTGAGGTAACATTACTTGATAATCAAAAACTTAATAAGGCTTTTCCCGACATACCTGTGGTTTTGGAACGCATTGATGGGCATGCTTTTTTAGTCAATCAAAAGGCCTTAGAAATGGCTGGTATTCATTTCCAAACATATGTAGAAGGAGGACAAATTGTTAAACATAATGGAAAACTCACTGGGGTGCTGGTCGACAACGCTAAGCAATTGGTAGAAAAGATAGTTCCCGAATTTTCTGAAGAACACAAAACTAAAGCATTGCTCAAGGCACAGGAACTTAGTTTTGAGAATGGTTTGACCACCGTAGATCAGGCTGGTATTTCTAAAAAAGACATTTATTTGATCGACAGTCTTCAAAAAAAAGACTTACTAAAACTACGTATCTACGCAATGATTGAGAATGATCCACATTCAATTGATCATTTTATAAAGAATGGAAAACTCAAAACCGACCTTTTGAATGTCAATTCTGTTAAGGTCTTTGCTGATGGAGCATTAGGGTCCCGAGGGGCAGCCTTAATTGAAGATTATAGTGACCAAAAGGGATACAAAAGTAATTTACTTATTCCCAAAGACTCATTGATTCGTTTGGCCAATCTTTTATCAGAAAATGCCTTTCAAATGAATACCCATGCCATTGGTGATGCTGCTAACAGGGCGGTTTTAGAGGTCTATAACCAAGTGTTGGTTACAAAAGAAGACCCGCGATGGAGAATAGAACACGCTCAGGTTGTTGCTGCAGAAGATTTCCCCAGGTTCAACACCAAAATCATTCCTTCTGTTCAACCCATCCACGCAGTTAGTGACAAGGATTGGGCTATCAAACGCCTAGGTGCCGTGCGATTAAAAAGCGCTTATGCCTACAAGGACTTGTTGGATTGGTCTGGAGTCCTGGCATTAGGTACCGATTTCCCTGTCGAAGACATAAATCCCCTAGAAACTTTTTATGCTGCTGTTGCTCGAAAAGTTCCTGGTGAAAAATCTTCAGAGGCTTTTCAGATCGAAAACTCCTTATCACGCTATGAAGCTTTGTTAGGTTTAACACGCTGGGCCGCTTATGCCAATTTTGAAGAAAATGAAAAAGGCAGTATTGAGGTCGGCAAATACGCTGACTTTATTATTTTAGATCGAGATATCATGAAGGTAAATATAGAAACTGTCCTTCAAACCAGAATTGTTGCCACTATTCTCAACGGAAAAATTGTCTTCAGTAACCGTCTTTGAACTTGATTTGGCTTAAGATTTTTTATTCCACCCCTTTTATTTCCATATAATTATTTTAATTATTAACAGATATTTCTATTATGATTAATATTTTAAATCATTTAAATAATTTAAACGAAAAAAAAAGAATATTTTTATAGTTTTGATTTAAAATTTAAATAATGTGTGGAATAGTATGTGCCTTTGATCTGAAAAAAGACTCTGAAACGCTCAGGCCTCAAATACTTGAAATGTCAAAAAAACTTAGACACAGAGGTCCTGACTGGAGTGGAATTTACCATAGTAAAAACGCTATTTTGGGTCATGAGAGATTAGCAATTGTAGATC
>CAJWAY010000061.1 GCA_913020685.1 uncultured Flavobacteriaceae bacterium | reverse complement strand
AGAAAGGGTAAGCCAACTTAACCAAAATAAATATTTCATCAACTTAACACTTGTAATTTTAACTGAGAAATAGACCATAAAAAAAGAGATAAAAATAAATACATAATCAAGATTATACCACCAAGAATAAGAGATTGATAACTCTGTGTTCAAGGATAAAAATGAGATAAAAATTAATGGGCTAGATATGCAATGAACCAAACAAAGCATACAAGTCAAAACGCCAAAAAAATCGGAATTATTTATTAAGTATTTGATGTTTTTCAATTTTAAAAAATTTGACCAAATTTAAAAAAGTAACACTGTTATTGCAACTAAGTTGCAATAATGTTGATGAATTAAGAAAGAAAGACAAAATCAATCCAACTGTTTAAAGAATTGATAACAATGGATTTCTTCACCACTCATATCTCCTAGAGCGATCAAATTTTGAATTATTTTCCAATCTGATTTGGTTTTGAACTTCTTATCTAAAAAGCATCTTATTAAACTATATTAAAATTGTCTCGGATCATCCTTTTTCCCCTCAACTTATTTAGATAAATTTAAATTCCAAATTGACAACCCAATTTAAGAAATCTGTGATTAATCTTTGATGAAAGTTAAATGGATCTCTAACCTCTGAACTTTTTGAATGAAAAAGTTATATTTCATAACTCTTATTGGGGTTTTTTTTGTAAGTAAAGGATTGGTTTACGCCCAAAAAAACCCTTACCAATGGCCAAAAGTTAATAAGGAATCCAAAACCTGGACCCGTTGGTGGTGGATGGGCAGTGCGGTCGATAAAAAAAATATCGCCCGATCATTAATCGCTTTTGAAAAAGCAGGAATAGGTGGTGTAGAAATAGAACCCATATATGGGGTAAAGGGAAAAGAGAAAAATTTTATTGATTTTTTAAGTCCATATTGGATTGAGATGCTTAACTATACGATAAGGGTCGCAGACAGCTTACAAATGGGAGTGGACTTGACACTTGGAACTGGGTGGCCTTGGGGGGGGAAGAATGTAAGTTTAGTTGATGCTGCCAAACTTATATTTGTAAGGAAATTAAAGCTAAAAAAGGGAACCCTTTTTTCCGAGAGAGTTTCACCATTCGAAACAGGAACCTTGATATACCCTGACCAACTTGACATCAGGGTCTTTGATTCAAAAAAAGTTAGGCCAGGTAGAAAGTGGGGTTTTCGCGAAGTTGGTTCAGTTTGGCCAAAACTCATTGGGGTTTTTGCTTTTGAAACCCAAAACAATTTTATAGATCTGACTACCAAAGTAATTAATGGACAACTAGAATGGATGGCAACAGAAAGCAACTACGAGCTATTTTTTGTCTTTGAAGACCAAACGAGGCAAAAAGTTAAAAGAGCTGCCCCGGGAGGAGAGGGTTGGGTCTTTGATCACTTTTCTTGGCAAGCATTAGAAAACTATCTTATGGATTTTAGTAGTGCCTTTAAAAATATTAACGGTAAGATAAGATCCGTTTTCAATGACAGCTATGAGGTTTATAAAGCAAACTATACTCCTGGCTTTTTTGAGACTTTTAAAAATAATCGCGGCTACGACCTCAAGCCTTATACAAATCGGTTATTTGATAGAAACAATAACGAAATCAGTAATCGAATAAGAAGTGATTACAGGGAGACCTTATCTGATTTGATGATCGATGGATTCAACCCATTATGGAATATATGGGCGCAAAATAAAGAAGTAAAAACTAAATATCAGGCTCATGGCTCTCCAGGAAACTTAATTGATCTTTATGGGGCTGCAGATATCCCTGAATGCGAAACCTTTGGATCTATGCCTTACGATATCAAAGGTTTTAGGAGGATGGAAGGGAATGGAAGTTCAGCGGATTACCCTCACAGAAATTTTCGAGCTGGAGATGCCGATCTAGCCATGATCAAATTCTCATCTTCTGCAGCACATTTGTCAGGCAAAAAACAGGTTTCGGCCGAAACCTTTACTTGGCTCAGAGAACATTTTAGAACTGCTTTATCTCAGTGCAAACCCGAATTGGAAGATTTGTTTATTAACGGTATTAATCATGTCTTTTTACACGGATCAACATATTCGCCAGAATCTGCCAATTGGCCGGGGTGGAAGTTTTATGCCTCTGTAAATTTTAATGATACCAACCCTATTTGGGAGGATGCTCCCGCTCTTTTTGAATACATCAGTCGATCACAATCTCTATTACAACAGGGCAATCATAACAATGATGTTTTGGTCTATTGGCCTATTCACGATAGTTGGGCAAAATTTAATGAGGGTAAACTATTGGTACAGTTTGCTATTCATCGCCTCGATACTTGGTTGTCGGGAACTCCATTTTATGAAACAGTGCATCATTTAATCCAAGAGGGCTATAGCATCGACTATATCTCGGATCGGTTTTTAGAAAAAATCAATGTTGAAAATGGAATCATTAAACTACCAGGAGGAAACTATCGATCAATCATTGTTCCTGCTGCTCAGCATATGCCCCTGAAAACTTTGAAAAAACTAGTTGCCCTTAGAACTATGGGAGCGTCGGTTGTCTTTTTGGGAACCCCCCAAAGTGTTCCTGGTTTTTTCGAGTATCAAAAAAGAGAGCAAGCACTTAAAGCCTTTACAGAAGAAAAAATCAATAAAGTTTATTCCCTTAAAGAAATTGAAATCCCCCTAAAAAAAGCAGGAGTAATCAGAGAGGAATTGGTCAAAAAAGGTCTAAAATTTATACGCAGGGAACACAGGGGCGAAAAAATCTACTATCTGGTCAATCATACCTCCAAAAAAATTGACGAATTTGTATCCTTGGCCATTCCCTCCAAAGAGGTTTTAATCTTGGACCCATTAAATGGAAAATCAGGTAAAGCTATTACAGAACATCAAGGAGAGATCACCAAAGTAAAACTTTCGCTACCCTCGGGATCAAGTCTCTTTCTCAAAACTTTCGACAGGATCAACGCACCAAAATGGGATTATTACAAACCGTTGAAAAATTCCTATAAGATCTTGGGTGACTGGGATTTTAAATTAATCGAAGGAGGACCTAATATTGACTTTTCAAAAAAAACAAATCGATTGACCTCCTGGACCCAATGGGGTAAAAAAATGGAAGCCTTTTCAGGCACTGCTCAATATTTAATCAAATTTAACAGGCCAACAGAACATAAAGGCCCTTGGCTATTGGAATTGGGAGATGTTCGGGAAAGTGCAAAAATTTGGTTAAATGATAAGTTCGTCGGCACATTATGGTCTAATCCTTATCAGCTTAATATTAAAAATCTGAAAAAGGGGAAAAATATCCTTCGCATTCAAGTTACTAATACAGGAGCTAATCGCATTAAGGCAAAGGAGGCAGGTGGTGAGGAATGGAAAACTTTTTATAATATCAATATGGTAGGACTAGATTATAAACCTTTTGACACCTCAAAATGGGAAGTTTTGGAAGCTGGACTTTTGGAAGATCCTAAATTAATTCCCCTAGAGATTTCTAAATAGAAATTATTTGCCAATTTAACAGTCTAATTTCTGAAGTAACTAAATTTTTATAAATTGATATAATTAAAAAAGCCACTTATGAATCGTAGCCGGATACTTGTTGTAACATTGTTATGTTTAATCTTTTTCTCTTGCGTTAGTCGAACAAAACAGAAGTATGAAGAAAAAAAACCACCCAATATTATTTTTATTCTTTCCGACGACCAGGCATGGGGAGATTATGGTTTTATGGATCATCCTTATATCCAAACCCCAAATATTGACCAATTGGCAAAAGAATCAGCTACTTACACACGTGGTTATGTGACCAGCCCGCTATGTGGACCATCATTGGCAAGTATCATCACAGGTAAATATGCTTTTCAACACGGACAAACAGGTAATGATGCAGGAAACTCAAATCGGGACGCAAGTAGGTGGATAAAAAGTGGGTATCCTCTTAATGAACCGAATAAGACTGTAAAGAAAAAATCTGTTAATTACCTTTTTAGTAAAGAGCGCAATGCTCAATTTGATGTGATCAAAGGAAAATTTTACAAGCATAAACTCTTGACAGACTACCTTTCAGAGAAAGGCTACCGATCTTTCCAATCGGGTAAATGGTGGATGGGATCATGGAAAGAAGGAAAATTTGATGCAGGAATGACGCATGGTGATTACAAAAGAAATGGAAGGCACGGTGATGAAGGTTTAAAAATTGGTAGAGAGGGATTAGATCCAATTTTTAATTTCATCTATCAAACTCAAAATGATGATGTTCCGTTTTTTGTTTGGTATGCCCCTTTTTTACCCCACACCCCGCACAATCCTCCAGAAGAACTATTGAATAAATACTTAACAGTAGCTCCCAATGAAAGTGTTGCTAAATACTGGGCCATGTGTGAATGGCTAGATCAGACAGTAGGTGATTTGATGAGCTACTTAAAAGAACAATCATTGGATGAAAACACCTTGGTGGTTTACACTACAGACAACGGATGGATCCAATCAGATAAACGTAATCGATACGCTCCCCGTTCCAAAAGGGCTCCTCATGAAGGGGGTGTGAGAACCCCGATCATGTTCAAATTGCCTGGAGTGATCGAACCGGAAATAAATCGCTCAACATTAGTCAGCAATATTGATTTGGTCCCAACTGTATTAAATTTTTTAAATGTTAGTAATAAGGAACTGCCGGGGATCAATGTTCTAGACAATGAAAAATTAGAGCAAAGACAAACACTCTTTATTGAATGTTACAACCACGACATTTTGAATGTAGAAAAACCATCTGAGACTATTTTGTATAAAGTTGCCTTAAATAAAAAATGGAAGTTGATGGTGCCCAATAAGGATTTGGTAATTAGAGATTTTACAGATCCTAAATCAAATTACTATGGGTTCTATTCTAACAAAATTCAGTTATTTGACTTGGAGCGGGATCCTGAAGAAGAATACAATTTAGCTGAAAAATACCCTGAAATAGTAGCAGAAATGACTCGCCAAATTAATGAGTGGTGGCAACCAATCCACTAAAAACTTTTCAAAGATCAACGGAATGAATCAATTAGCCTTTAAAATGTACCTCAAACCCAATAAGGTTGAAGAATATAAAAAACGCCACGATAAAATTTGGCCTCAATTAAGAAATCTGCTCAAAGAGTCAGGTATTGGTGCATATTATATTTTCCACGACCCTGAAACCAACATTCTCTTTGCCTACCAGGAAACCGAGGGAAAGGACTCTCAGTCATTGAGAGAAAATCTCATTGTCCAAAAATGGTGGGAATACATGAGCGATCTGATGGAAACTCATCCCGACCTTTCACCAAAACAATTAAATCTGAACAAAGTATTCTCCCTTTGATGAATAAAACGATCAAACTCATACTTTTAACTGTAATTCTTTGGTCATGTGATCAAAAATCAGGTAAAGAAAACCCTCCAAATATTATTTTAATTATTACCGATGATCAAAGGTGGGATGCCATTGGTTACGCCGGTAATGAAATTATTATCACTCCTGAACAAGACCAATTGGCAAAAGAAGGAACCTATTTTAAAAAGGCTTTCGTAACTACCCCAATCTGCGGTGCCAGTCGTGCGACCATAATCACGGGAATGTATGAGCGAAAACACAAATTTACCCTTGGGGGCACAACTCTTGACTCGATCTACAACCAACAAAATTATGCTTATCAACTAAGAAAAAAAGGTTATAAAACTGGCTTTTTCGGTAAACTTGGAATTAAAAACAATGGAAGGTTGACAGATTCATTTTCTGAATACGAGGTGTATGATAGAAACCACCATTTCAAAGATCGAAGAGGATATTATTACAAAACCATTGGAAAAGACTCTGTTCACCTTACAAGATATACTGGACACAAAGCCTTGAGTTTCATCGAAAATAGCACTACAGATCAACCCTTTTGTTTGTCTATTAGCTTTAGTGCACCCCATGCACACGATGGTGCCTGGGAGGGAATTCAAAAACAATATTTCTGGCAAGAAGAAGTAGATAATTATTATAAAGGCATCGAGATCCCGACTCCTAAAAATGCCTCCGACAAACAATTTAATGCCCTACCCAAAGATGTAAGGGAGGGATTTAACAGAACTCGTTGGTATTGGCGATATAATACCCCAGAACGTTATCAGGAAAGTGTGAAAGGATATTACAGAATGATCGGTGGTGTGGACAATGAACTTGGAAAAATAAGAAAGTTGCTAAAATTAAAAGGAATCGAAGACAATACCATCATTATTTGGATGGGGGACAATGGCTATTTTTTGGGTGAGAGACAAATAGCTGGTAAGTGGTTGATGTATGACAACTCGATCAGGGTACCATTGATCATTTTTGATCCGCGGGTCAATAAACACTTCGATGTCGATGACATGGTTGCCAATGTTGATTTAGCGTCTACGATTTTGGATTTTGCAGGAATTGACCCTCAACTAGAAATGCAGGGAAACTCTTTGGTGCCTTATGTGAAGACTGGTAAATCTCCCTCCAAAAGGGAGGAACTGTTGATAGAGCATTTGTGGGAATTTGAGCCCATCCCTCCTAGCGAGGGCATCAGAACCGAAAAATGGAAATTCATGAGGTACAGAAATATAGAAGCCAAGGAAGAACTCTATGATTTGAAATCCGATCCAGAGGAACTTAAAAACCTAGCGAGTAATCCCGACTATTCATATTTGGTAATAAAAATGAGGGAAAAGCTCGAAAGAAAAATTTCAAAATACGCTCAATAAATCAATTCGCTACAAAAGAAAGGCTATACTTTCCAGATCCCAAAAGCAGAGTTGTTTTTTGATTATTCTCTTGATGACTTAAAATTTTGGGCACTAATTTAGGGTTATCCAATATCCAACTGCCCTCCACAGGTTTTTTAAGGATAACATCGGAGGAAGTGTTTGCGGGTATATCAAGCGTTAATTTTAGCTTTCCATTTTTACGTGACCACGCTATCGCTATTTTCCCATAATTTGAATCAAAGCTTCCATCTACTAAATCAAAATTTTTGTCGAAAAGCGGTTGAATAGTATAACGTTTAAAGCCTGGAAATTCCTCATTGATTCTAAGCCCCATTAGGTTAGCATAAATCCACTCTCCTA
>CAJWAY010000060.1 GCA_913020685.1 uncultured Flavobacteriaceae bacterium | reverse complement strand
TCATAGCCTATGTCCTTCAATTCATCTGCAGAAAAATAATATCCTTTGAGTTGAAATCTATTATGAATCTTTGTGTAGTGTGGTATATTCATTAAAATTTATTTGTTAATTGACTCAACCAGTTTTTCCATTTGTACTTTTTAGCAAAAATAAAAACGATCAATGGGTAGATTAACAATAGCGTTATTACAAGTTCAACACCCAATGAAGGCTCTGAGTTATCAATTAGTAGAGATTCTGTTTGGAAAGCAGTCCATGAAGCAGTTACCAATAAAGCAGTCACTAAATTATTGGCAGCATGAAATCCCAAAGCCAATTCTAAACCCTCATCCATTAAGGTTATCAGTCCTAAAAACAATCCAGTACCGATGTAGTACCAGATCAAATGAATCCCCAATTTATCAATTTCAGGATTCCAAATGTGTAACAATCCAAAAAGTGTTGAGCTAGTCAACAAAGGCATCCAGCGGTTTTTAAAAAGGACTCCAAAACCCTGCATCAAATAACCTCTGAAAATAATTTCCTCCAAAGTTGTTTGAAGAGGGATCATAACAATGCTAATCAGAAATAAAATAAGAAAAGTAAGGGGTTTAAAATTCCAGATAAAATCCTCTGGACTCATCCAATAATCAAAAAAAACCATAAGTGTAGAAACGGATCCCCATAACATAAAAGAAAAGAAGATTTTTTTATAATCAACTCGATTTCTTGCTGTAATCAAACTTAAAATTGATTGGTCATGAAGTCTGGTCACTACCAAATAAACAAACGGTAGGACAACAGCAAAGGGGAGTAAAACCAAAAATAAAGTCAAATTCGAGGGTAGGTTATTAAATAAATCTTGTTGAGTGTGAACCCCCTCAACAATATCTGATTGAGAAATAATATAAAGTGACAAAGGAATCTGCCCAATTATATGGAAAAAAACAAAAATTAGTGAACCCTTCAGGTAATCTATAAAGCGCTTATTTTCGGTCTTAGTTTGTTCTAAATACCTCATATATTTGGGATTTCACAATTTTGATTTATATCAAAGTATAAGTTGCCTTTACTTACACACATAGGTGACTCAAAGTTATTGGTAAATAAGTTCCCTGTGCCCAGTCCCTGATGATTTTTTACAGAAAGTGAAAAAGTCCATTGAGCGATAGCATTTAATCCAATATTACTTTCTAAGGCACTAGTCACCCACCACCCTATAGAGCGCTCTTGGGCTAAAGCAATCCAATCCTCACAAGATTTAAACCCTCCCAATAAAGAAGGTTTTAATATCAAGTAATTCGGCATAATTTTATCTAATAAAGCAATTCTTTCCTCTTTTTTAATGACCCCGATGAGTTCCTCATCCAAAGCTATTGGGATGGGAGAATTGATACACAACTCTCGCATGGCTTCAGCTTGACCTGAAGCAATAGGTTGTTCTATTGAATGAATCTCTAAATCTGATAAAGATTTAAGTTTATCCATTACCCCATCGGGAGCAAAAGCCCCATTAGCATCTAACCTTAATGTGATTTTTTCAGCACTGTAATTATTTCGAATTTCCTTTAACAATGAATACTCCTCAATGAAATCCAAAGTACCAATTTTAAGTTTTATACAATCAAAACCTTGAGCAATTTTTTCTTCAATTTGAGCTTTCATATATGATCGATCGCCCATCCAAACCAATCCATTGATAGGAATCTTATCTAACCCTCTTGTAAATGGTGAGGGAAAAAGTTGGAAGGGATCTTCTGATTTAAGCGATAATAAAGCTGTTTCATAACCCATTTGAATCGACGGAAAACATTTAAGTGACTCAACTGATAATATTTCATTTTTATTAATCCGTTTACATAAGAACTTGAGTTGATCCTCATAATCAGGTTGATCGTCTGAACTCAACCCTCTAAAAAGACCACACTCACCAACTCCTGTTCTATTTCCATCACTTAAAAATAAAAACCAAGTTTCTTTTTCCCTCAATACCCCACGAGAAGTACCACCAGGATACCTAAACTTTAGGATATATCTTTTGTAATGGGCTTTCATTGAAAACGGTAAAAGATCATAAATAGAGTAAGAGAGACAAAAAAAGTTGACAGTGCAAGTTGTTTTAGCAATGGATCGTAGGCTTTGGGCTCACGAATTTTAGCCACCTGATAAAGGTGAAGAAAAATTGGAAGCACGACCAGTAATGACAAGGGGTATTCGTTGACAAAAGCCGTACCCATTCCGAAAAGTAAAAATAAGGCTCCCAATATCATCAAAAGATAATGATAGTATTTTCCTTTTTGGCTTCCCAAATACACCACCAAGGTATTTTTTTGTGAATTCTTGTCATTAACAATATCTCGCATATTGTTTAGATTGAGGACTCCCACACTTAGTAATCCAATTGCTGTTCCCAAAAATAGAGAAGTACTATCAATGGTTTGAACCTGAAGATAGTAAGCCCCTACTACACTTACCCATCCAAAAAAGAAGAAAACAAATAAATCCCCTAAACCATGGTATCCATATGCAGTTTGACCAACTGTATATCTGATGGCAGACCAAACCGCTGCCAAAGCAAGCGCAATGTAAAAGAAAGAAACCAACAATTGATTCCCCCCAAAAGCCAAATAAATCAAACTTAGGGCCAATAGGATTGAAATCAATGCAGTAATCACAATCCCCTTTTTTAAGGCTTTTACCGAAAGTAATCCTTGCTGTAATGTTCTTTCAGGCCCTACTCTATTGGGATTATCCGTTCCTTTTATCCAGTCTCCATAATCATTGGCAAAATTAGAAATTATTTGAAAAGCTATAGCAGTCAATATGGAAAGGATAAAAATACCTAAAGAAAAATTTTCTTCCTTTGATGCAATGGCGTTTCCGGTGATGATCCCAGCAACAGAAAGTGGCAGTGTTCTTAATCGAGCGGCAGCCAACCAAACTGAAAATTGATTACTCAAAAGAATTAAGGAAATTTAGGGTACTGTTTAAAATTGGGGTCTCTTTTTTCTAGAAATGCTTGTTTCCCCTCTTGTGCTTCGTCCATTAGATAATACATCAAGGTGGCGTCTCCAGCCAATTGCATCAATCCGTGCTGACCATCCAATTCTGCATTCAAACACCTCTTAATCATACGCAATGCTAAAGGGCTTCTTTTTTGCATCAATTTACACCATTCCAAAACAGTTGTCTCCAACTTGTCCAAAGGAACAACTTTGTTGACCAATCCCATTTTTTCAGCTTCATTCGCGGAGTATTGCTGACAGAGAAACCATATTTCTCGAGCTTTCTTTTGTCCCACATGCCTTGCCAAATATGACGAACCAAAACCACCGTCAAAACTACCTACCTTTGGACCGGTCTGTCCAAAAATGGCATTTTCACTGGCAATAGTTAGATCACATACAACATGCAGAACATGACCGCCTCCAATAGCGTAGCCATTTACCATCGCAACAACAGGCTTGGGTAATTCTCTGATCCTTTTGTGTAAATCCAGTACATTCAGTCTGGGGACACCGTCTTCTCCCACATACCCTCCAATACCTTTCACGTTTTGGTCTCCTCCGCTACAAAAAGCCTTTTCACCGGCTCCTGTAAATACCACCACGTCAATATCAGTGCGCTCACTACAAACCTCCATTGCTTCTAACATTTGTATGTTAGTCTCAGGACGAAAGGCATTGTAAACCTCGGGGCGGTTGATCGTAATTTTTGCCACACCCTCGAATAACTCAAATTTGATATCACTATACTTGGCTAGACTTTCCCAGTTAATGTTTTTCATAGGTTACATATAAATTTCAAATTTAACACATTTGCATGGCTTTAAAGAAATTTTGCAGGATACTGTCATTTATTTTTCTTGGTGTTTTAATCTCTAATATTTTAGGTTGACGAGACGGCTTAAAGAATTTTTTTAGGGCCCATTTTAATCCGGTATTAGTTTTAACTACTTTATAATGGAAACCAAATACCCTTGAAATTTGTCTGGCATCTCGATTGTGTATAGTCTCAAAATATGTATCGTATTCAGGACTGTCTTTCTCTCCTGGAAGAATTCTAAAGATTCCCCCGCCTTGGTTATTTATTAAAATAACTCTAAAATTAGATGGAATGTGATTATTCCACAATCCATTGATATCATAAAAAAAACTGAGGTCTCCGGTGATTAATAAGCTTTGGTTTTTATTGATAAGAGCAGCTCCCACCGCGGTAGCAGTAGACCCATCAATACCACTGGTTCCTCGGTTGGAAAAGACTTCTGCCCCCTCAGGCATATCAAAAAGCTGAGCATACCTAACCGTTGAACTGTTGGCAAGTTGCAGATGAATCTTATATGGAAGATTTGAGAAAATTATTTCAAAGGCCTTCAAGTCAGAAAATGGAATTTGGCGTAAATAAGTATTTACTTTTTGGAGTTGCGATCGATATTGGTGTAAAACTGATGATTTGTAATTGGTCTTTGGTGCTTGATAATCGTTTAGTAATCCAGAGAAAAAAGAATTGACCGTCATGGAAAAATACTGTGTTAAACAATAGTAAGTGTCATAAGCACGGAAAGGATCAACGTGCCAGTGCTCTTGAGGTGAATGATGCCTCAACAATTTTTTAATTTTTTTTGAAACCACCATACCCCCAAAAGTCAATAGTATTTCAGGTTTTAGAGTTTTAAAAAAAAGATGATTGCCCCATTCCAAAGGAGCAATCAATGAATCAATTGAATTTACAGCATTTGAAGAACGTAAATTAGATGTGGTTTCAGTCATTAGAATTACAGAGGGATCAGCATCTATTAAGTCAAGCCATTGTTGATCGATTATACCAGGATTATTAACACCAACTAAGATTAGCTTTTTCTCAGCCTTTTTCCATTGTTTTTTAAAAGATTTAAAATCTATATTGGGATGATAAAACTTCGGTTCAGTATTAAAAGTTATTTTGATAGGTGAGGTTGTCATTCCGAACAAGGGTTCCTCCATTGGAACATTCAGGTGAACAGGTCCACTTTTTTGAATGGCATGGTTTAAAACCCTATTAATTTGATTTTCATTTTCCTTTTGGATTTCCTTCTGTTTTTTATCAATCTGATTTTGAGTTGCTTTGGGTGAAATCAAATTTTGATTGGGGTTTTCAAATAAAGTATCAACAGCGTGGATTACATCGGGACTTAGATAGCCAAAATCGACCAAATGTGGTTCGAAAACACCTTTTTGTTGGATAGTTTGACCATCTCCAATATTAATGAGATGAGGCATGCGATCTGCAGAAATGATAACCAATGGAATGTTACTGTAAAAAGCCTCTGCCACTGCTGGGTAAAAATTGAGTAATGCTGAACCAGAGGTGCAAACCACTGCCGTTGGATTATTAAGTTGCTGTGCCATGCCCATGGCAAAAAATGCAGCCGAGCGTTCGTCTATAACACTGTAAGTCGTAAAAAAAGGATTTTTAACAAAACCATATGACAAAGGAGCATTTCTCGAACCAGCACAAATCACAATATGTTGAATGTCCTTGATTTTACAGAATTGGACAACCGTTTGTGCTACCGGAATCTCAGGATATTTAATCGATCTACTCCCTGTGTTTTTCATTTACTTAGCTTGACAAAAATACAAAACACAAAGTGATTGATCCTCTAAAATAAATTAAAGCGCTGCCAATAAGGTTTTAGATTTGTTTAGTGTTTCCTCCCACTCTTTTTCTGGCTCGCTGTCTTCTGTTATTCCTGCTCCTACATATAAATCTATACCCATAGAAATAATTTTAGCACAACGGAGATTTACAAACAAGTCGATTTGATCTTCCCCCATCACTGGTCCAAAAAATCCAGTATAGTAAGCACGATCTAGGTTTTCGTGATCAGCTAGAAAACGCATTCCTTCATCCACAGGAATTCCACCCACTGCAGGAGTAGGGTGGAGTTTTTTTAGTAGTGATGTTGTATTAATGTTTTGGGCTTCAACCGATAAATCATTGCACAAATGTACCAAATTACCTGCCCTACGGGTATAAGTTTCTGAGCATTGAAGCACTGAAGACGGAAAAAAATCTTTTAGATTCCTTTGAACTACCTCTTTGACCCAGCCTTGTTCATTTTTTTCTTTGTCTCCCCAATCGTATACTTCATGAGTATTATAAGGTAAAGTTCCAGCAAGTGCCATAGTGATGAGTTGACCGGAGTGAACCGAAAAAAGTTGTTCAGGGCTAGCACCGATCCAAGTCTCTCCCTTGGGATGATGCCAAAAATAGACCATTGCATTTGGATAGAGCGCTAATAAATGGCTGAAAAATTTAAAGTTATCTATTTTTTTATTTAGGGAAATTTTACTGGCAACGACCAATTTTTTTAAACGTCCAGACGCAATAGCTTTTTTTGTGATATTTACCATTCTGATAAATGAGGTTCTGTTTTTTGAATGGATTGAAACTGTTTGAACTTTTGGCTCAAAGAATGGAGGCTCATATTCAAATTGGAGGTGATTTTTGTTAGAAATATAGACAGCAGGAAGAGGGAAATCAAAACGGCTCATCAAAAATCCATTGATTTTTAAATCGTCTGTAAAAGTCAGGGAGGCGTCTTCTTGAAAATGGCAATGAACTGTCTTCGTTTTTGGTAGTCTAAAAAAAACAAAGGCTTGGTCAGCCGATAAAAGCTTGCTAAACACCTCTTCCAGATCGGGCTTACTCATTTATTTTTTGGGTCGAGAAATAGTAGATAATTTACAATGAGAAATCAAATTATTGTCTTCGTCCGTTACTTTAATCTCCATCAACTGTATTGTTTTTCCCATTTTTAAGGGTCTGGCAGTAGCAGTAACGAATCCACTTCGCACACTTTTAAGGTGGTTTGCTGAGATTTCAATACCCAAGGTTGAGACGGTAGGATCTTGACTCAATACAGAAACAGCAGCGCTGCCGACAGTTTCTGCCAAAGCCACTGTTGCTCCTCCATGTAGTAATCCGTCTAACTGATGAACTTTTGGGGAAACTGGCATTCTAGCTGAGAGATAATCTATACCAACATCAATAAATTCAATTGCCAAAGTCTCCATCAAGTTGCCTTTGACCAAGGCATTGCATATTCGAAGTATATTATCTTTATCCATTGCAAAAAATTAAAAAATAAAACCTTCCGTTTGAACTTACGGAAGGTTTTTTTGTAAAATAGAAGATTATAATTAGTCCTTAACTTCTTCAAAATCAACATCTTGAACGTCATCTCCATCATTAGCTTCTTTCTTTGAACCAGGTTGTTTGGGGGGGGTAGTTGATCCTTCCGCACCTTGACCCGTTTCTGCTTGGGCCTTGTACATTTCTTCGGATGCATTTTTCCAGGCCTCATTTATTTTAT
>CAJWAY010000059.1 GCA_913020685.1 uncultured Flavobacteriaceae bacterium | reverse complement strand
TAAAGAAATCCGGCAGTGATTCGAGTTTAAAATCTTTGAGTTGGTGATGGCAAATTAGCACAGTGCCTTTGTTGGCAATTAAATATTCACACCCGATAAGTAGAACCTTAAAATCTTGAGGATTAAAACGATCGGCAAGGGTTTCAAGTCCAAATCTTTGGATCAGTTGGGGGTCAAAACAAAGGATGTCTTTTAGTGACCAATAATTTTCCTCTAATATGAGTTTGAAAAACTTGTCAGTAGATTTTACATCCTCACTGTAGATAAATTTGCCTCCTTTTTGAGTGAATTTTTCGGCAAAAATGATTTCAATTTTGTTTTTCTTTTGAGGGAGGTATGGACTGGTGACCTCAAAGTCTGGGCTGTTTTTTTTTTTACCGAAGAGTTTATTCCAGAGACTCACGATCTTTAATTGACAGCTAGCTGGACTCCTTCCTCGCCTTCTTGTTTTTTGTTGGGTTTCACATCAAACGGTCGCTTACCAAGAATATTAAAAAGATCATCTTTAAAAATCACCTCTTTCTCCAACAATCTTTCAGCGAGTTGAATCAGCTTTTTTTTATTTTTTTTCAAAAGGTCACACGCCCTTTTATACTGCATTTCAATGATATCAGAAATTTCCTTGTCAATCACTTGCGCTGTTTTCTCAGAATAAGGTTTTGTAAAACTATTTTCCATTTGTCCAGATGAATCATGATAGGTAATATTTCCCAAGGTATCATTCAAACCGTATACAGATACCATTGCCCGAGCCTGTCGGGTAACTTTTTCTAAATCACTTAACGCTCCTGTAGAAATTTTGTCAAACATGATTTTTTCTGCCGCCCTCCCACCTAGAGCTGCACACATTTCGTCGAGCATCTGTTCAGTTCTTACTATCATTCTCTCTTCAGGTAAATACCAAGCGGCACCAAGGGACTGACCTCTTGGAACAATCGTCACTTTTACCAAAGGAGCAGCATGTTCAAGTAACCAACTTACAATTGCGTGTCCTGCTTCGTGGAATGCTATGGTTTTCTTTTCCTCCGGAGTGACAATTTTATTTTTCTTCTCTAGCCCTCCAACAATACGATCCACTGCGTCCAAAAAATCCTGCTTACCTACAGATTTTTTATTTTTTCTGGCAGCAATCAGTGCTGATTCGTTACAAACATTGGCAATGTCGGCACCTGAAAAACCGGGCGTCTGTTTAGCTAAAAAATCTATATCCAAAGTTTTAACGTACCTCAGGGGCTTAAGATGAACCTTAAAAATTTCACGTCTTTCATTCAAGTCTGGCAGGTCAACATATATCTGTCTGTCGAATCTTCCTGCACGCATTAAAGCCTTATCTAAGACATCAGCCCGGTTAGTCGCAGCCAAAACAATTACATTGGTATTGGTCCCAAAACCATCCATTTCTGTTAGCAATTGGTTCAAAGTATTTTCTCTCTCGTCGTTTGAGCCAGTAAAATTATTTTTTCCTCTTGCACGCCCAATAGCATCAATTTCGTCGATAAAAATTATTGAAGGCGATTTGTCTTTGGCTTGTTTGAATAAGTCTCTAACTCTAGAAGCACCTACCCCAACAAACATTTCAACAAAATCTGATCCTGACAGAGAGAAGAAAGGAACTTTTGCTTCTCCAGCCACGGCCTTAGCTAAAAGGGTTTTGCCTGTTCCAGGAGAACCAACAAGTAGCGCACCTTTTGGAATTTTTCCACCCAATACAGTATATTTTTTTGGATTTTTAAGAAAATCTACAATCTCTTGTATTTCCTCCTTTGCACCCTCCAAACCTGCAACGTCCTTAAAAGTGGTTTTGACCTCAGTATTTTGGTCGAAAAGTTTTGCCTTTGATTTACCGATATTAAAAATTTGGCCACCTGGTCCACCTGCTCCCCCACCGGACATTCTGCGCATAAGAAAAATCCAGATTCCAATAATAACTATTATGGGAAGGAAGCCAAGGATTACATCCATCCAACGATTTTCAACCGTCATAAACTCATATCGAAACTGTATGCCATTGCCTTCCGCTTCTTCAAGTTTTCGCTGAAAAAGTTCCAGATTCCCAACTTCAAATTCATAATGGGGACCACCAGTGTTTTCTTGACCTAAGATATTTTTTGATTTAACTTTTTTGTGAGTGCTCTTCTCCAAACCATAGCTACTAAGAGTAACTTTAGCTAGTTTTTGATTGACGACAATAATTTCTTCGACATCACCGTCATTAAGAAATCTCTCAAAATCCGAAATGTTCGTTTTACTGATTGATTGCCAGCTACTATCGCCTCCAAACATACTCGTAACCAATAATATAGTGATAACGACACCGTAAATCCAATACGGACTAAATTTTAAATTGTTGTTATTTCCTTCCTTCATAATCAATTAATAATTTGATGCAACTTTTGTAGTTTTGGCATCACCCCATAGCTCTTCAATACTGTAATATTCTCTGATTTGTTTTTGAAAAACATGAACGACAACATTAATATAATCAATCAAAACCCATTCAGCGTTCTCATTACCTTCTGTTTGAAAAGGTTTCTCTTTCATCTCTTTACTAACCTTCTTTGTAATTGCACTAACGATTGCACTTACATGAGTATTTGAACTTCCAGTGCAAACAACAAAATACTTACAAACGGTATTTTCAATATCTCTGAGGTCCAAAATACTTACGTCTAATCCCTTAACATTTTCTATACCGTCAACTATGTTTGAAATTAGGGAATCCTCAGTAGACCGCGGTTTTGACATTAAAAAATTCTAGTTTTACACAAATTTATTACATTTTAAATTCATAGCGTTCCAAAACATGACCTATTTCAATATAATCAAACTTGATGCCACTGAATCATCAAACGACTGGTTGAAGGAAAGATTTAATTCAGGTGATTGCTCTGACGGAGATTTGGTGTGGGTTAGAAATCAAACCCAGGGTAGGGGGCAAAGGAACAAGCATTGGCAGACAGAACCTATGAAAAACCTTACATTCAGCTTATTTAAGTATTTTACAAAGCTGACAATTAAAGAGGCTTTTGCAATCAATTGTGCAATCACTTTGAGTATTGCAAAGGCTTTGCTTAAATTCGAGGATCTTGATTTAAAGTTAAAATGGCCTAACGACATTTTGTCAGGTAATAGTAAAATAGGAGGTATTTTGATTGAAAACATAATAAAAGGGAACTTGATTAAAGCGTCCATTATTGGTATTGGTGTAAATATCAATCAAGAATATTTTGAGGGCCTTCCTAATGCAAGTTCTCTATTTCAAAAAAAAGGTTATGAGATAGAAATTGCTGACGTCTTCAATGGTATTTTGATTTTTTTAGAGGTTTACTTAGACAGAATCTCAGACGAGGGTTCCTTGTCATTAAGGTTGGAATACGAGGATTTACTTTTTCAAAAAGGAAAAATCTCAACTTTTGAAATGGATAATGAAAAATTTCAAGGTGTTATCTTAGGAGTTACTGAAAATGGCTTATTGCGGATTCGAAAAACATCAGGAGAAGTTTTTAACTATGCTCATGGAACCATTGAAATGATATACTAGTATTGCTGCCATTTGGAAGGAGAGACTCTCCAAGATTTAAGTAGCGATATTTCTTCAGCTTTGATGTAATTGGATTGCTCGGCTTCAATTATCAAATTATTATAATCACTCAAAGTATAAAGTTGAATTTCCTCCTCTTTAAAATTTTCTCTGGCCAAATCAAATCCATAATCAAATAGCCCTAACATCCCTAATACCTCAACCCCCTCTTTTTTGATGGCATTTACGGCATTTAGACTGCTCTTTCCTGTGGAGATTAAATCCTCTATTACCAACACTTTTTGATCAGTTTCAAGCTTTCCTTCAATTTGATTTTGTCTACCATGTGACTTTGGCCGTGGTCTTACATATATAAATGGAGCATTGAGAATATCAGCTACTAAAACCCCAATTCCGATAGCACCGGTGGCAACTCCTGCAACTACATAATCTTTATTATAGATTTGTTGTGCTTGTTCGGCTATTTTTTGAGCCAAAAAGCTTCTCGTATCAGGATAAGAAAGTACTACCCTATTATCACAGTAAATTGGAGACTTCCATCCACTGGCCCAAGTAAATGGATTTTTAGGATTCAATTTAATTGCATTAATTTGTAACAGGGATCTAGCGGTCTGTTGGGCCGTATCTTGACTATAAATCATATGTAAATGTATAAAGTTTTTTTCAATAGAAAATTTGTTTTACTTACCACCCAAATAATAGAACACAATGATGAGACTCCCCTTTTCTACATTAAATATAGTGACCAAAACCAAATCATTTCTGCTTTGAAATCAAAAAAAACAAAAGGTGTTTATTTATATCATTCCAGGGAGAATAAGTTATGGAAACACATGTTGAAAATCTTTTCATTAGTTGAAGCAGCTGGAGGTCTTGTAGAACATGTAAGCGGGAAGATTTTATTTATTTTCAGAAATGATAAATGGGACTTACCTAAAGGTAAAGTTGAAAAAAAAGAATTTTTGATAGATGGAGCAGTAAGAGAAGTTATGGAGGAAACGGGAGTAAAGGATTTGATTGTAAAAAAGAAACTCAACCATACCTTTCATCTTTTTTCCAGAAACGGTAAGTATAAATTGAAGAAAACTTATTGGTATTTAATGACCACTTCCTACGATGGAATTTTGGAACCTCAGTTGGATGAGGGTATTGATCGGGCGGAGTGGAAATCTAAGGATGAAGTTCCTCATTTGATGGAAAATGCCTACCAAAACATTAAATTACTTTTGAAAGAGATTGAACTGATCAATTAGACTCTGACAGTGGGAGGAACCAATTGAGTATAATCCCCTCGATTGGATATAATCTCCCTAACTATACTACTACTTATAAAAGATGTTTTGGCCGAAGTTAGGAGAAAAACCGTTTCAATTCCAGACAACTTTCTATTGGTGTGGGCAATGGCCTTTTCAAATTCAAAATCAGCAGGATTTCTCAAACCTCGGAGAATAAAATTGGCTTGTACTTTTTTACAAAATTCAATGGTTAATCCCTGATATTTAACTACGGAAATACTTTTATACTCTGAAAAAGTTTCTTCAATGAAAGCCATTCTTTTATTAAGAGGAAACATATATTTTTTTTCGGAGTTTGTTCCCACCCCAATGATTATTTCATCAAAAAGTGGAATACTACGCTCTAAGATATCCAAATGTCCCAAAGTTATGGGGTCAAAGGATCCTGGAAAAACAGCACATTTCATAACACTAAATTAGTGCATTTTTTGATTCGTTTAAAACTAAACTAATTGACTGTTTTGATAACCTTTATGAGAGTTATTTTTTTAATAGTAAGGATTCGAAAAATTCTGCCAATTCAATCCCTGCAGCACTAACTTGTTGAGGTATAAGACTGGCAGGAGTCAAACCTGGAATTGTATTTACTTCTAACAAATGGGGAGTACCCTCCACAATAATGAATTCGCTCCTGCAAACTCCTTGGAGTTCCAACTGTTGGAATAGTTTTTTAACGATACTATTAATATCATCGATTGTCGTTTCATCTAGTCGGGCTGGAGTAATTTCTTGAGATTTACCATTGTATTTGGCATCATAGTCAAAAAAATCGTTTTCCGAAATGATCTCTGTAATTGGTAAAACGATTACTTGATCATTCAATCTATATGCTCCTACAGATATTTCCATCCCGACTAAATTCGCCTCGATGATCAATTGTGCATCCTCCTTGAGGGCAGTATGGATAGCGTCCTTTAGGTCTTTTTTTTCATAAACTTTTACAACACCGTAACTGCTTCCGGATCGATTGGGTTTGACAAAACATGGCAAACCAATCTTATTTATAACCGAGTCGACATCCAATGGATCTCCCAGGTCATAAGTGAATGATTTTGCTACTGGAATCCCCCATTCTTTAACTTTTTCTAGACAATCTCTTTTATTAAAAGTTAATGCTGCAATTTTTTCACTGCAGCTTGTATGTGGAATATACAGTTGGTCCAATTTTTTAGCCAATTGTCCATCCTCTCCCGGGGCTCCATGAATTGCATTGAAAACTACATCGAAATGAACATTTTTATTATCCATTTTGAATGATAAATTTTCTAAGTTGAGGGGGTATTGTTTTTCTTTATTATCAATAACAGTCCAGAAGTCTTTATCGACCACTATTCTATAGCAATCCCAACGAGATTGAGGTAAAGCTTTATAAACAGCATTTCCGCTTTCAAGAGAAATTTCTCGTTCAGAGGAGTACCCTCCCATGGCGATTCCCACTACTTTTTTACTCATACAATAAGCTTTAATCAAAGGTATTGTATTTAAAATTAATTCTTTAGAGTATTGATTTATTATCTTTGGGAATTAATTTACGGGATGAGTTTTTTTAGGTTTCTTTTCAGTAAAACGCTTTTCATTCAATTAACCCTTGCCTTTTTGGCGGGTACATTTTTAGTGTATTTAAGCCTAAGTTTTTTAAAGTACATAACCTTTCACAATAAACATCAAAAAGTTCCCGATCTCAGCGGTATAAACATAATCAACTTAACACAAATCTTAGAAGACAAAGAACTAAGATATGAAATCATTGACTCCTCAAAATTCAACCCTAATTATCCATCACTAAGCGTGATAGAACACCAACCAGGTCCTGGAAAATTGGTAAAGAAGAACCGTAAGATTTATATTACACTAAATCCATCTGGCTACAGCAGAATCAGTGTTCCTGATTTGGTTCAGATCACCCGAAGAAATGCTGAGGCTACCTTGTTGTCGGTTGGGTTTTCCATAGGAGAAATCAGCTATAGAGACAACATAGGTAAAGATATGGTTTTGGAAATGCGCTATAAGGGTGAGCGACTTGAGGCGGGAACATTACTACAAAAAACCTCAGAAATAGATTTGGTATTGGGCAATGGGAAAAGAAACTAAACCGATTGATGGAACCGAACTTACCGACGATCCATTGTATGAACATTATGCATTCCATGCCGATCCGGGACAAGAACCCCTAAGGGTAGACAAGTTCCTGATGAATCGCATTGAAAATGCCACCCGAAATAAAATCCAACAAGCCGCAAAAGCAGGCGCCATTATAGTCAACGAAAATGTTGTAAAATCCAATTACAAGGTTAAAGGAGGTGACCGGGTCAAGGTTGTATTTTCTTACCCCCCTCATGAAAACCTATTGACCCCCGAAGCCATGGATTTAGATATTGTCTATGAAGACGATGATTTGATTATTGTCAACAAAAAAGCGGGGATGGTGGTTCATCCCGGACATGGAAATTACAGTGGAACCTTGATTAATGGTTTGTTACATCATTTTGAACAGTTACCCCTGAATTCAAGCAATC
>CAJWAY010000058.1 GCA_913020685.1 uncultured Flavobacteriaceae bacterium | reverse complement strand
AAATACCCTCTTGTACCAAAAAGGAGGATTTTCCCAATTCCTGATCCGGTTGAAAGAATATGATTTTATCTTTTTTATCACTCATTTCACTCTGATGATTTCGTAGATTTCTGTGGTAAATCGGTTTGAAAGATGCTCTTGTTTCATTTTCCAGGTTTGTTTTAAATCCTGACTGGCCAGTTTCATTCGGTGTGGTCCATAACGGCGGTGAATTTTGTCTAGGGTTTGCATCAATGCCGTGTGTTTTGACGTGTCCTGTTCGAACAAGGTAATTTGTCTCGAAGCTGAAGGTGTCAGTCCCAACAGTATCACCCCTGCTTTTTTGTATTCAATTCCCGGTTTGAAAATACTCCTCAACCCCATCAATGCATAACGATTCAACACAAAGTTGGAGTCTGTGGCATGGGGCAGGGTTAGGGTACAACCGTTGCGGTATTGTGCAGCATTGGGATCAAAGGGATTGCTTCTCACAAAGACATGGAGAGCAGTAGCATAGCTTTTTTGCTTTCGTAGTTTTTCAGCTCCTAGGAGTGTATAGGTGGTAATGCGCTCTTCAAGATTATTAAATATAGTAAGTAGATTTTTAAAACTTCGCGTAACAGCAATGGATTTCTTTGCTGGTGTTACCTCTTCCAATTGTGTGCAGGGAATACCTTCCAGGTCTCTTTTCAATCGCAGTCCCAGTATACTCATTTGTTTTTTGACCCATTCGTCGGGCAAATTCACAAAATCCAAGGCGGTTGTTACGCCTAAGGCTTGGAGTCGTTTGGCGTGTTGCCTGCCAACGCCCCAAATATCTTCTATGGGAGTCCACTTAAGTGCTTTCAGTCGTTTTTTGTCACTGTCTATACAGTAAACTCCTTGGGTTCTTTCGTCAAATTTTTTGGCAATTTTATTGGCGATTTTGGCCAAGGCTTTAGAAGGGGCCAGCCCTACCGAAATTGGGATTCCGGTCCAACGCCTTACTTGTTTACGCATTTTTAAACCCATTGTATGGAGATCAAAATAATCAAAGCCTTCGAACTTTAAAAAGGCCTCGTCTATACTGTAAATTTCGATATTGGGGGTGTAGGTTTCCAAGATTTTCATTACCCGATGGCTCATATCCCCATAAAGGGGATAGTTGGAAGAAAAAACTTTGATGTTGTGCTTTTTGAATTCGTTCCGAAATTTGAAGGCAGGAGCTCCCATAGGAATTCCTAGGGCTTTGGCTTCATTGCTCCTGGCAATGACACAACCGTCGTTATTGGAAAGAATAACCACTGCCTTACCCTCATACTGAGGTTGGAAAACCCGTTCGCAAGAAGCATAAAAATTATTGCAATCAATTAAAGCAAACATGTATAAAATCAAATTTTGAAAGGGATGGCTGTACAAACAACCTTGATTTTTAAACTAAAAACAACACCGTCATCAACACCGATCCAATACAAATTTAATAAGAATTGGATTGTTTTACAGACAAAATCGAACCTCTTTGGGCAAAAATCGTAATTTTGTTTTTAGGATTAGTGGTAATATTATTTAATGGACAAATATTCATTTTTAAATTCGGCTCACACCGCCTATTTTGCTGAATTATACGACCAATACCTACAAAATCCGGATGCTGTAGAACCCAGTTGGAGAGCATTCTTTCAGGGTTTTGATTTTGGGATGGAGCACGGGGAGTGGCCTGCAGAGGTTGCAGAGGTAGAAGTACCCGAGTCGGTAAAAAAAGAATTTCAGGTGGTAAAGCTAATTGAGGGTTACCGCACCCGTGGTCATCTATTTACCAAAACCAACCCCGTTCGTAATAGAAGAACTTACAGTCCTAATTTGGAGGTAGAAAACTTTGGATTATCCCAAGGTGATTTATCTACTGTATTCAATGCTGGATCTATTGTAGGTATAGGACCCAGCACACTGTATGCCATCATCGAACATCTGCAAAGTACCTACTGTGATTCAATCGGTGTTGAATACATGTATGTAAGGAATGCGGAGAAAAAAGATTGGATTAAGGATCGATTACACCAAAATCAAAATCATCCGGACTTTAGTCCAGAGCAAAAAAAAGAAATACTTAACAAATTAAATCAAGCCGTTAGTTTCGAAAATTTTCTACATACCAAATACGTGGGACAAAAACGATTTTCCCTGGAAGGAGGGGAGTCGCTTATTCCGGCATTAGATGCTCTTGTCATGGCTGCCGACGCCAAAGGAGTAGAGGAATTTATCATGGGGATGGCCCATAGGGGAAGACTCAATGCCTTGACCAATATTTTCGGAAAATCCCCAAAAGATATTTTTAGCGAGTTTGACGGAAAAGACTATAATGAAGTTGTTTTTGATGGAGATGTCAAGTATCATATGGGTTGGACTGCAAAGATTGACCCTAATAATGACGGAAAGAAGATCAATATCAACTTAGCACCCAACCCCTCCCATTTAGAAACAGTAGGGGCAGTGGTAGAGGGAATCACACGGGCCAAACTTGAGAATAAATTCAATGGTAACACCTCAAAAGTTTTACCCATTATCGTTCATGGAGATGCCGCTATTGCAGGACAAGGGATTGCCTACGAAATTGTACAAATGGCTAGATTGAAAGGCTATTCCACTGGAGGAACTATTCATATAGTTATCAATAATCAAATAGGGTTTACCACCAATTATCTCGATGCCCGATCCAGTACCTATTGTACCGATGTGGGAAAAGTTACTTTATCACCAGTTATGCATGTCAATGCCGATGATGTTGAAGCTGTTGTACACTCCGTACTTTTTGCATTGGATTATAGAATGCATTTTAATGCTGATGTTTTTATCGATCTGTTGGGATACCGAAAATACGGGCATAACGAAGGTGATGAGCCAAGATTTACCCAACCCAAGCTTTACAAGATCATTGCGGCGCACAAAAATCCAAGAGATATCTACGCTGAAAAATTGATTTCTCAGGGCATCATTGATGCCAACTATGTTAAAAAGCAAGAGGAGGATTACAAAGCCAAGTTAGAGCAAAACCTTCAAGTTTCTCGAACAGAGGAGACTACTCTCATTACCCCTTTTATGGAAGATGAATGGACAGGCTATGAGAGAGTAGATGAAAAAGGAATGCATCCTGAGCTGACTACAGCTGTTGATTTAGAAGAACTTACTGCAGTAGCCAAAACCATTACTAATGTTCCTCCGCAAAAGAAATTTTTAAGAAAAATTGAGCGTCTGATTGCAGATCGAAACAAAATGTTTTTCAAAACTGATAAGCTAGACTGGGCCATGGGTGAATTACTTGCCTACGGTACGCTTCTTCTCGAAGGTTTCGATGTTAGACTTTCCGGTCAAGATGTTGAAAGAGGAACTTTCTCTCATAGACATGGAGTACTGAAGGCAGAATCTTCTGAGGAGGAGGTCATATTACTCAACCTTATTGACCCGGAAAACCAGGGAAAATTTAATATTTTCAATTCTTTTCTTTCAGAATACGGTGTTTTAGGATTCGATTATGGTTATGCAATGGCCAGCCCAAACTGTTTGACTATTTGGGAGGCACAGTTCGGGGATTTTTCCAATGGTGCCCAGATCATGATCGACCAATACATTTCTGCAGCAGAGGACAAGTGGAAAACTCAAAATGGGATCGTAATGCTTTTGCCTCACGGCTATGAAGGACAAGGTGCCGAACACTCCTCGGCTCGAATGGAGAGATATTTACAATTGTGTGCCAAAGACAATATGTTTGTTGCTAATTGTACCACTCCTGCAAACTTTTTTCATTTACTGAGAAGACAAATGAAAGCTAATTTTAGAAAGCCTTTGATTGTGTTTACTCCCAAAAGTCTGTTGCGTCATCCCAGGGCTGTTTCCAGAGTTGAAGAGCTGACATCTAGAGCCTTTCAAAGGGTAATTTCCGACAACGAGGTGAAAGAAAAACAAGTCAAAACACTTGTTTTTTGTTCTGGGAAATTCTACTATGACTTGATCGATGCCAGATCGAATAAAGATAGAATGGATGTGGCCATTGTCAGGCTGGAACAACTGTTTCCATTGCCCCACCAGGAAATTCAATCCCAGATACAGCGATATCCCAACTTACAGGACGTAGTTTGGGCCCAGGAGGAACCCCGAAATATGGGAGCTTGGGGCTATTTATTACTCCATTTACCCGAAGCCCAACAAATGCGACCTGCTACCAGAAGGTATTATGGTTCTCCTGCGGCAGGAAGTTCCGTTAGATTTAAAAACAGACATCAACAAGTGATTGACTATGTTTTTGATCCTTCGTTGGATAATTTTATTAGAAAAAAAAGTAAATCGTCATAAACTATGATTTTAGAGATGAAAGTTCCCTCACCTGGGGAGTCTATAACAGAGGTTGAAATTGCTCGATGGCTAGTTGCTGATGGCGACTATGTAGAGAAAGATCAAGCCATTGCAGAAGTTGATTCTGACAAGGCTACCCTAGATTTGCCTGCCGAAGTAAGTGGAGCCATTATCCTTAAAGCAGAGGAAGGAGACGCTGTTGAGGTTGGTCAGGTGGTTTGTCTTATCGATACAGAGGGTAAACCCAATAAGGGACAAAGCACTCCCTCACTCGTCGAAGCACCTGCTGCAAAACCTCCAGCTCCTCGGTCTACTCCAGTCGCCAATCAAAATTATGCTGCTGGCACTCCTTCACCTTCCGCTAAAAAAATCATTGCTGAGAAAGGAATAGACTTGGAAAGTGTTTTAGGCACGGGAAAGAATGGAAGAATTACAAAGAAAGATGCCCTCAAGGCAGCACCTTCTATGGGGACAGCACCTGCAGGTAGTAAAAGAGTTGAGGAACGAGAGAAGCTTTCCATGTTGCGTAGAAAAGTTGCCGAGAGACTCGTTGCCGTTAAAAATGAAACTGCAATGTTAACCACTTTCAACGAGGCTGACATGGCTGCTATTTTTACTCTTAGAAAAAAGTACAAGGAAACTTTTGCTGAAAAGCACGATTTAAACTTGGGATTCATGAGCTTTTTTACCAAAGCAGTAGTCAGGGCATTAAAAATGTATCCCGATGTTAATTCTATGATTGATGGAGATTATAAAATATCATACGATTACTGCGACATCAGTGTTGCTGTATCTGGTCCTAAAGGTTTGATGGTTCCTGTTTTGAGAGGTGCTGAAAATTTATCTTTTAGAGAAATCGAGTATGAAATCAAACGACTCGCTATTCGTGCTAGAGAGGGACAGATCACGGTTGATGACATGACAGGTGGAACTTTTACAATCTCCAATGGAGGGGTTTTTGGTTCCATGTTGTCTACACCGATCATTAATCCACCCCAATCAGGTATTTTAGGAATGCATAATATTATAGAGCGTCCCGTAGCCATTAAAGGCAAAGTGGAAATTCGCCCCATGATGTACCTAGCTTTGTCCTATGATCATCGTATCATAGATGGTAAGGAGTCGGTAGGATTTTTAGTGGCAGTTAAAGAAGCATTGGAAAGCCCTAAAGAATTCTTGATGGAAAATGACGTTAATAAAGCATTAGAATTATAAGTTCAGTACTTTGTTTTTGTAATCAATAATGGCTTGATTTTTCTTTAAAAAATCAGCACCCAGGATTCCATTGATCGGTTTAACGTTCTCATTAATTAAAGTTGCATTTATATGTTGCATATCTAACAAAACAAAGGCGTGTTTTCCCATAGCATGTCTTCCCAAAATTAAATCACATTGATGACCCATTATAGCTTTTACTTTGTCTTTTCCAGCACCCGATGCTTCAAAAGGTTCCCCTTTTTCTTCGATGTTGAAGGTTTCTTTTTCGGCAAGAGCAATGCAACTTGTGGACGCTCCCGTATCAATCAGCAGCACTGCTTTAACACCATTGATCAAGGATTGGCAAACCAAATGTCTGGTTTTGGTCAGTTGAAGTTTGATTTGTAATGAAAGAATATTTTTAAACAAAGATTAGAATTTTTACAAATTTAAAAAAACGAAACCTTAATTTTAAGGCAAATGAAACTTATTGACACCCATATTCATCTTTATTTAGAGGCTTTTGACCAGGATAGAGATCAAGTAATAAAAAAAGCTATTGAAATGGGCGTAGATCGTTTTTACCTCCCTGCGATAGACAGTTCATATACAGAAAGGATGTTGGATTTGGAAAAAAAATACCCAAATCGAATTCGTTTGATGATGGGTTTACACCCTACACATGTTAAGGAAAATTATTTAGACGAACTTAAACATGTTGAGAAATACCTTACAAAACATGATTTTGTTGCTGTAGGGGAGATTGGAATTGATCTATACTGGGTTAAAACCTCTTTAAAAAAACAACAAGATGCTTTTGATCTACAGATTCAATGGGCTATAGATAAAGGATTGCCTATTGTTATTCATTGTCGTGATGCTTTTGATCAGGTTTTTGAGGTTTTGGAAGGCTATAGGGGGGATAATTTATCGGGGATTTTCCATTGTTTTACTGGAACCAAAGAGCAAGCAGATAGGGCCATAAGTCTGAATTTAAAATTGGGTATTGGAGGAGTTGTCACATTTAAGAATGGGAAAATCAATAGATTTTTAAATCAAATTCCCATCGATCATATCGTTTTGGAGACTGATGCACCTTATTTGGCTCCTGTTCCTTACAGGGGTAAGCGTAATCAAAGTGAGTATCTAATTTATATTTTAAGAAAACTAGCAGAGATCTATCAAAGAAGTGAAAAGGATTTGGCTGAGATAACCTCTCAAAATTCAATTTCCGTATTTAAAAGGTAAAATATTTCCAGGCTTTTTTTGCTATAATCTGAAAGGGCTGATCTTTCTTAATAAAAAAACTGAAAGCTATTATTTTTTTTGTTTATTAGCACCGATTTTAAAATTAATAGAGAGGTGGCCGAGTGGTCGAAGGCGCACGCCTGGAAAGTGTGTATTCCGTTATCGCGGAATCGAGGGTTCGAATCCCTTCCTCTCTGCTAATTCAGTTTTTGGTTTATAACTATAGTTAGATAGATTACTCCACTTAAAACGATAGTTATTAACCTTACCCTTTAAGTGATTTGGTATTTACTTTTTGATCAGAGTGTTTAACTCATAGATTTTATTCCAAACTATTTAATCCATTTAAGTAGAAACCTCTATTATAGACTTTTATTTTATATCTTAGATTTAGTACAAACTCATTTTTATAAATCAAAATCCTAGTCTGTGCATAATAGCTTGTAAACCCTTATAAAAAGTAGGAGTTTGTTTTTTTACTTACGTTATTACTTACGGTTTAGCTAAAAGTTATCTCATTTTAGAGCTTCATTGCTTCTTTCTTCTAATACTGCCTTAAATTTGTATTTTTTTAATTTTTTTTGAAAATTCTAATTTTTAAATTAATATTTGCAAAAATTTTTTGAATGATAAAAATACCTCCTCCCATCTTAGTTTTAATTTTAATAACATCTAACTATTTTTCTCAAAATCGACTTGAAATTATATACTTACCATATAAACATTCAACTTCAGTCTTAATCCTATTAGTTGGATCTCTTATTTTAATAAATCCTGTGTTTAAATTCATAAAATCTAAAACAACAGTAAACCCCGTAAAGTTCAAGAAAGTAA
>CAJWAY010000057.1 GCA_913020685.1 uncultured Flavobacteriaceae bacterium | reverse complement strand
TCACATATTTGAACCTTAACTTCTGTTCAGGTTTTTTTTATGTAAAAGATTTAATATAGGGAATTATATACGCTTAAAATGATACAGATAATGCTTGTATCAAATTATTAACTTGTAAGTTCTTTAAATTAGAGGTTCTCCTACTAATATGAATTCCATTCTCCAAATTAATGCTCATTACATTATTCGGGATTTTCATACACAGGTCCCATCAGATCATTTAATTCTCAATAACGCTTGTTCAGCCACCATGGTACCTCAACACAAGTCAGTGAATCTTCACCATTAATTATACTTCCATCTTAGTCCAAAGAAAATCCGTATGCCTTGGTTGGAGGTATATACATAAGTAGGGTCAAAAGTCAAAGCATAGGGATTGTCAGAAGTGGGTAAAGCATTTCCATTGCTATCAAAGACCACCAGTTGATTAAAGGGATCAAAAGAACGTGCAATACTATTCCTAGGAGGGGTAAAGTTTAAAATATTTTTTATCCCTACATAGGATTCCACAGCGTTCCAAATTTTTGTGAGTTGTATGTTGAGAATGTTAAAAGGATCAGAATAAGAGGGTCTCGGGTCAAGATTGCTTAAGGTTGGTAATTTCAGTGCTCCTGTGATAGTTCCCGTAAAATCAAGTATTAAATCATTTGCAATCCATTTTTTTTCAACTTTCCATACCCCCTGAAATCTTTCTGTTAGGTAGGGCATCGTTTTGATCCCATTCTCTTCGACGAAGGAGTCTATGTAGGTTGCACCGAGGTTGACTCTGAGCCCTCCCTGTGCCAATAAATTAGTATTCAGAGAAAGACCATTAGAGATTGATCTTCCATCCAGGTTATCGTAAATAATTTTGTTGGGATCTGTGTCATAGTCAGGAATGATTTTATTAGAGAAGTAGGAGGTAAACAGACTCAAGTCAAAATCAATAATAGCTCCTTTTTTCAGGAAAAAATTTTGGACAAAATTTAGGTTGGCATTCCATGATCTTTCAGGATTCAGATCGTCTAAAAGTACAACCTCACGAGCTCCAGTAAGCGTAGCGTGTTGTTCAGTAAAAAGCTGGGTAACGCGATATCCCGATCCTATGCTTAGTCTCAGGGTCGAACTTTTGTCTTTGTTGTTAATTTTGTAATTGATACGAGGGGTAAAAATATTTCCATGAATTGAATTACGGTCGTATCGAAACCCTAAAAGCAAGGTGTTATTGGCATCGAATTGGGTTTGATTTTGAATGAATATTCCGGGTAGATGGGTAGTAGATACTTGGTTTCGGGATGAAAGATCATTAAAAGTAGCCGTGGTATTATCGTCGTAAAGGGTATATCTATAGGCCAGACCGAACAGTAAATCATTATTTGATTTTTTTTTGTTCCATATCATTTGACCAAAACCTACAGTCTGAACAGCATTATACAAGGTATTGCCATAGGCCGAATTTTGATTGTGATCATTGAAACTGAATTGGAATGTAAGATTTTTGTTAAGTTGGTAATTTCCAAAAAGTTCAAACCTGCTGGTGTAAATACTCTCCCCATACACAGTGTCTCCCCCTCGATGGATGGGCAACCAATTCATCTGACCACCCCATCGGTCCTCGTAAACAAAACGCGTGGCGATTGAAAACTTATTGGCACTGCTAAACTTGTTAAAAATCGAAATGCGGTTTTGCAAGGTCAAGTCAGTGAATCCGTCCTCATTTTTATCGATTGGATTGGAATAGTTAAAATAGTTTACTCCCAACAAGGCACTGGTTTTTTTGGACAAGGAGTATTTATATGCCAAATCAGTATTGACCTCTCCCCAACCTGAGACAAAAGATTCTACGGCAAGCTTTGCACTGTTTTCCGGTAGTTCGGTGATTAAATTAATGACACCTGCAACAGCTTCAGATCCAAAAAGTGTTGCTGCGGGGCCCTTTACGATTTCGATCCGCTCAATTAGCGATTGAGGGATCCCCGAAAAGCCATATACGGTTGAGAGACCACTTATGATGGGAAGCCCATCAATCATAACCATAGTATAGCTTCCCTCTTGGCCGTTGATACGAATTTCCCCCGTGCTACAAATGCTGCAGTTTAGTTGGGGTCGTATGCCATTCACATTTTCCAGAGCTTCAAAAACCGAAGCGGTTGGGTTGGCTTTAAAGAAAGTTTTGCCATAAACCTCAACGGGTACTGGACTGTCGAGTTTGGATATGGGTTTTAGTGTTCCAGAAACCACCACTTCCTCTAGTTTATTATCCAATTCCAACTCGATAATTCCCAGGTTTGTTGTCTTTGAACTGATCTTTTTGATCTGTGATTTGTGACCTAAATAGGATATGACTAGTTGAGGGTTGACTATATTTGAGATATGGATTGAAAATTGACCTTCTACGTTGGTAGTAACTCCCGAGTTATTTCCTTTAACAAAAACAGAGGCTGATGAGAGCGGTTGGCCCTGAGAGAAGACTTTACCAGTGACGATAAAATCTTGAGCATTGACAATTATTTGAGTAAAAATGAAAACAAAAATGAAATTTAACCGCACACAATAGTTTATACTACAAAACTAATTTATTAGTTTTACGCTGCAAAACAAGATTACTAATCAATCAGTTTTTTCAACAATTCATTCGGCCAATTTTGATAAGTAATAGGCCGCACCCAACGGTAAATTGATTCTGGGCCTACGGCAGAGAACCTGCTGTCTGAGGAGGCGGGATAGGGCCCTCCGTGTGTCATGGCCTCTGTTACCTCAACACCTGTTGGAACACCATTAAAAATAAACCTCCCTACTCTTGATTTGAAGGCATCAATCAGTGGACCTGTAATTTTATAATCTGCAGGTTGAGCAAAAATTGTTCCTGTTAATTGCCCTTTTAAATGGTATATTACCTGTTCTAATTCTTTGAGATTTTTACACTTTACAACCAACGAAAAAGGGCCAAAGACCTCCTCTTGATACTGAGGGTTTGCGATAAATTGCCCTCCAGTAATCATGGAGAGTTTTGGGTGAACAAGGTTGTCCTCTAATTGATCTTCCTGGTCCTGAATGGGAATAGTTTCTTTTAGACTGTTTATTTTATCACTTTGTTGTATATAATTTTTTTTCAAGTCGTTGTGAATCATACATTGAAGATCTAAACTTTTTAAAGCATTAACTAATTCCTCTATGAAATGATCGGTATACGCTCCGTCCAAAGTCAACAGCAGTCCAGGTTGAGTACAAAATTGACCAGCTCCTAGTGCAATGGAATCGGCAATTTCATGGGCGATTTCATTATTTTTTTCCTTTATGGCCCCTGGCAAGATAGCAATAGGGTTTATGGATCCCATTTCCGCAAAAAAAGGGATGGGCTCCTTACGATTGAATACGGTTTTTTGAAGCGCAGTTCCTCCCGAATAGCTACCCGTAAATCCTACTGCTTTGATCTTTGAATGTTCGACTAGAGCGTGAGACAGTTCATGGGATTTGGAATTTAGGTTTGAAAATACTCCATTGGGCATTCCAGTTTTTTGAGTTGCTTTGATTATTGCGGCGGATACAATTGCACCTGTACCACTGTGCATGGGATGTGATTTAACAATGACGGGGCATCCAACTGCCAGAGCACTGGCAGTATCACCTCCTGCAGTTGAGTAAGCTAAGGGAAAATTACTAGCACCAAAAACGGCAATGGGTCCCAAAGGGATATGTGTTTTGATTAAACTGGGCTTTGGGAGGGGAGTCCGCTCAGGCATTGCTGTCTCATTAATTTTCTTTCTCCAACCTTCTGTTTCAATGGTTTTGGCAAACAACTGAAGTTGAATAATGGTTCTGCCCCGCTCCGTTATAGCTCGTTCTCTCGGTAATCCGGTTTCTCTACAATAGATGTTTATTAGATCCTCGCCAAGATTTAAAATTTCATCTGCTATGGCCATTAGAAAGGAAGCTCTTTGAGCACCGGAAGTTTCGCGATATATCGGAAAAGCAATATCTGCCAAAGTCACTGCATCCTCTAATTCCTCAAGTGTCGCCTCAACAAAACAAGTTTTGTTTTCAATATTTTTCAACGGATCAAAGGTCCTATAGTTTATATTTCCAAGTGCTGACAATCGATCTCCAATAAAATTTTTTCCAATGATTTCCACTTTTATAAAACGATTTAAATAATTTAGTAGATACTTCTATTTTAGAATATAAAATTATGCGTTAAATTGAGTGAGTTAGTTTAGTCAGGGTTTATTTTGAAAATTAATTTTTTCGTTTTTAAAAATTAGTAAAAACAGAAGAAATACAACTAATGCAAAAAGAGCGGGAAATTTCCAAATTGCATCCCAGTCATGTTGTCCCGATTGTATGATAAAAGCATCTGAAACTTTTCCTGCAATCCAAAAACCTACAAGCATTCCCACTCCGTAAGTAGCAAGCGTTATTAGACCTTGTGCGGCACTTTTTACTTTTTCTCCAGCCTTAAAGTCAGTGTAGATCTGACCTGAGACAAAGAAAAAATCATAGCATATTCCGTGTAAAAGTATACCAATAATTAGCATGTAAGTTTTTTCTCCGACATCTCCATAAGCAAACAAGAGATAACGAATGACCCAAGCCATCATGCCTACCAAAATGGTTTTTTTAAATCCAAAACGAATAAAGAATGTCGGGAGTAAAAGCATGAATAATACTTCACTGACCTGACCGAGAGCCATTTTTGCTGTGGGGTTATTCATTCCTAATTCCACTAGAAATGGATTAGCTTGCTGATAGTAAAAGGCTAAAGGAATACAAATTAGAACGGAGGCGACAAAGAATAAAAGAAAATTACGATCCTTCAATAGCTTTAGTGCATCCCAACCGAGTACACTTTTTAGTGAAAAATTTTTTTTGTCATTTCCATAGGGAGGGGTTTTGGGTAGGGTAAAACTGAGAGCTCCCAAAATCAATGAGGCTAGTGCTACCATTTTAAAGGTGTTGGATAATGCACCAGAAGTAATTGATTCTTGAGTATCCCAACTAAATACATAACTGATGACAACACCCGAAATGATCCAGCCTATGGTTCCAAAAGTTCGAATAATAGGGAACTCTGAGGCGGTATCGTTCATTTGATTAAATGAAACAGAATTGACAAGGGCAAGGGTTGGCATATAGAGGAGCATATAGCTAAATACATAGAGATAAAAAACAGAAAAATCGTTTGTTTGCGACATAAGTAACAATAACCCACAACCAAGAAGGTGTAAAACACCTAGGATCTTTTCTGCGTTAAAATATCGATCGGCGATCAATCCGATAAAAACAGGGGCAATAATCGCACCCCAAGATTGTGTTGAAAAAGCCATTGCAATTTGTCCACCTGTGGCACTGAGATTATTTCCTAGGAAAGTTCCCAGGGTCACAAACCAACCTCCCCAGATAAAAAATTGGAGGAACATCATACATGACAATTGAATCTTGATCAACATTATCAAAAGTTTTAGGCTTTGGTCTTGTATTTATTTGACTTAAGCTTTATTTATATGAATTCTTTTTCAATTTAATCATAATAGTTTAATTGGTTTATATGATCTTTTGAGGTAATTTAAATTCTTTCACCATCAAAATGATGACCCAAAAAATATTTTTTATAAATGGGTTTAAATTTTTCATTCATTTTTAAATATAGTTCTATAGAGTAAAATTAGAAAAGCATAGGTATCACTGAAAGAAGATCTATTTGAAATTAATAATTTAGTAATACAGAACAATGAAAAAGCGAAATGTTTAAAAACTGAAATGGATGCATTTATCTCAGAGTTGACCTTATCTCCAAACCTTGTAAATCCCCCTAGAATTGCTATGTGTACCCCTTATTAAAACCCAGTTTATCTTAATCATAATCATGCTGGAGGACAAAGAGGGGTCTGGAACCAAGAGGAGATTTTTTTGTATTGGAAAGTTGATCTTGAGAAAGGCGTTTAAGATTTTAAATTTAAATTTTTAAAGTCACTAGATGGTCCAAGGGAGATGTTTTTTGAGTTGGTTCAAAGTATCTTAAATAAATACAACCCCTTGCCAAATTCAGATCTATTGATATGGAAGGGAGTCTCACTTCTTAAAGGACCATTTGATTTAATACCTTTTTACGGAAAAAAAAGGAGAAATAACTTCTTCCCCTTATGGGTCGTAATCAAAAAAGTGGAATAATTCAACATCCACTATTTCCATATGGATTTGAGTTTATTGACCTCAAATACATCAAAAAGTAATTCATCATCTGAACAAACTGATATTTGATTGTCCTCAATATCTGAAATGGCATATTTGGAAAGCACCGAAAATCCATCGTCCGCAAAAATTTCAATAGAAGTTCGATCTATTAGTATCCTCACATTTACTTTGTTGAGATTCAATGTAGGTAGGATGACACCATTAAAATAAAAATTTCCATTTCGATAGCTGATTATCTGACCCCGAATAATGACATGAAAGGAGGAGGTTGTGCTACGTTCGAAAGACATAAAAAAGTCAATTCCATCAAAACTCTCATTTTTTAAATTTTCATTCAGAGCTTTTGCTTTAATATTTCGATACTCAAAGCTTTTATGGTACAAGTTTTTAATTTCTTTTACGGGCCATCGAAAAAGACGAATTCCATTAGCAGTTGTTCTCAATTCTAGTTTAGCTGGGAATGACATGTGCTGATTGAAAGGCATTTTGTTATCCACATATACATTGTTTTTTCTAGTTCTTAACCAACCCATGATTACAGTCCTTCCATCGGGACTGTTATTAAAAGTTTGTCCCGCATAGTAAGTATCTCCCATATCACCAATATAATTTTCACTATCCGTTGAAAGACTCGAGCCATCAAATGTTCCAATTTCGTAATCAAAGCTGGCATCGAATATTAACCATCTTTTATAGTTGGGATTTCCATCAACTTCAAGCTCTACGAAATCCATACACTCATAAACCCATTTTCTGTTAAAATCACTTAGTTTTTCCCATTTCTTTAGATCTGTAGAACCAAAAAAACGGACCTTTCCCAAATCATTCAACTTTTTTTTATCGGCACGTTTGATCCACAAAATTAGAACCCATTTTTTTGAAGGACCATGCCAAAAGATTTTTGGATCACGCTCTGCTCTATCAAAACCTTGGTTTTCGACCAATGGAAGACCTCCATCGATAAGTTGAAATGTTCTCCCCCGGTCTGTGCTAAATGCCCCGGCCTGATAGAATAAATCATTACTATCATTTTGAGCATGGGTAAAATAAGCTACTATCGCTGCCTCCTCTTCCGAATTTTTACCTAAACTATTGGGGTAATCTACCGCAGCGGTTCCAGAAAAAATAGTGCCATTGCCATAAGGTAGTATGGCATGTTGCAGTTGCTCCCAATGGACCATATCTTTACTTACCGCATGTCCCCAAGTCATATTCCCCCAATGGATGGCTTTTGGGTTGTGTTGAAAAAATAAATGATACTCTCCTTTATAATAAACCATCCCGTTTGGGTCATTGATCCAGTTTTTTTTCGATGAAAAATGAAATTGAGGACGTAATGATTCATCGTATTTAATGTCAGAATAGGAATCAAAAGTTTGAAAACTGTCGATCATCACCCATGGAGTAGGCTGGGCTTGTGCAAATGCAAAAAAAAATATCAAAAGAAATCTATCCATAATTTCTAAAGTATTAATCTTCCTTTTACAAAACAAATAAAAAAAGAGGCTAAGAAGTTATTGCATTCAAAAGTGATAAAACATCATGAGGC
>CAJWAY010000056.1 GCA_913020685.1 uncultured Flavobacteriaceae bacterium | reverse complement strand
TCAACATTCAGTATGCTATTAAAAATGACAAGGTTTATGTAATTGAGGCCAACCCTAGAGCCTCAAGAACTGTCCCATTTATTGCCAAAGCTTATAATGAACCTTATGTGAACTATGCTACAAAAATTATGTTGGGACACAAAAAGGTCACAGACTTTTCTTTTAATCCAATATTAGAGGGGTATGCCATTAAGCAACCTGTATTTTCCTTCAACAAGTTTCCGAACGTAAACAAACAATTGGGACCTGAAATGAAATCTACAGGAGAAAGTATATTGTTTATTGACAGTCTTAAGGAAGATGAATTTTACGATTTGTATGCGCGGAGGAAAATGTATCTGACCAAATAATTGATTATTCTGTATATTTGATAGATGATTGTTGATGTATGATAAATAAGAATGTTTTTTTGGTCTCACTGATTTTTTTTGCAATTCTGTCGAGATTTCTGCCCCACCCTCCCAATTTTACTCCTATTGCTGCCATAGCTTTATTGTCCAGCAAAGGTTTTACCAACCGATGGGTTGTGTTTTTGATTCCCATTGTGAGTCTGTTTATCTCTGACTTATTTATTGGTTTACATGCAACCATTCCTTTTGTTTACATCTCTTTCATATTGATAGCGCTGCTGGGCATGTATGTTAAAAAAATAAATATTATTTCGGTATTGCTTTCTTCAACAATTTTCTTTTTGGTCAGCAACTTTGGTGTTTGGCTCCTGTATTATCCTATAAGTACTGAGGGACTTGTTCAATGCTATACCTTGGCTTTGCCATTCTTTCTCAATACAGTTTTAGGTGATTTGGTCTATGGAGCCTTATTGATCTATCCCTTTTATGCTTTGCAAAGAAGAAATAAGTTTGCCGTCTAAAATGGATTTGTAGGAGTTTTCCCTTACCTTCGGCTTAGGATTTCTAGTTGCTTTTTTCTGCATCAGTAATTGATTTCAAGTGTTATTTTGGCTTAGGTTTATAATAGTAAGAAGTTGATGACTAACTCCATTAATTTTTGTAGGTTTACTCAGTGTTACGGTTTTTGCATCGCAAATGAAAAGGGAAGTTGGTGAAAAACCAACGCTGTACCCGCAACTGTAAGCTAAGTCCGCACTGCGGACGTTTTTTGAAAACTCCATACCACTGATAATTTCGGGAAGGTGTTCAAAAAAACGCGAGCCAGGATACCTGCCGTTCATAGTGATCTGATGCTTCGGGGATAAAGAATCAGCTTGCTGTAAGGATATTATGTCCCTTTATTTTTTATTATGAAGTTAGTTAATGCCCTATTGGGCACAGCACTCTCGTTATTTGCTTTGAGTGCGCAAAGCCAAACCTTGGACAGCATAGCTGTATCCACAAAATACCTAGATGAAGTTGTGGTTACTGATTCCAGATTTGCCCTCAAGCGATCTCAATCCGGAAAAACTGTCGTCAAAATCAAACAGGAGGAAATTCAACAATTTTCAGGATTGGGATTAGGCATTCTCTTATCGACCCATTTGGGAATCGATGTGATTGGTAAAAATTTGTATTCGGGGCATAACCCCAGTACCATATCCATTAGAGGAGGCCGCAACCGTCAGGTTTTGATTTTGATTGACGGGGTAAGAGTATCCGATCCCTCCAGAATCGATAACGATTTTGATATTAATGCTTTGAGCATTGAAATGATAGAATCTATTGAGATTGTTAAGGGTGCTGCCAGTAGTTTGTATGGAAGTTCTGCCGCTACGGGGGTGATCAATATCACCACCAAAAAAGCCGGGGATTCTTTTCGTTTGATGGCCAAGAAAACTTGGGGTACCGAACAGGTCGCCAATCAATCCTTGAACCGAATCAATGCAGGAAATCACATGCTCCACCTTAGTGGCACCCAAAGGGGTATTGGTATCAATTTGGCTTATTCAGAACGCTACAGTGATGAGATGACTGCGGTAGTAGGTGAAGTCCCCGATCCTTTCAACAAGGTCAATTTTAATGCGGGACTTTCCGGCCAACTGACGCCGAAGTTAAAATGGAAACTGGCCTGGAATAGGGATGATATTCAAGCAGATTATGACAATAGTTTCCCTGTTGAACAGGCTGAATTCAAGTATATTACACAACTGAACCGTTTTTCATTAAATACACATTTCGACTACGGGGGTGGTAGTCTCAACCTCAATGCTGGTTTTCAGGAAAATAAAAGGGAGTTTCAAAGCTCCTATCCAATAGATTACGAAAGTGATAATTTGAATATTGACCTTTTTAATAAGTACATTTTCAACAATAATTTTTATACCATAATAGGCTTTCAATACCAAAAAGCAACCATGAAAGCCGATTACAACCCAGAGGTTACCCAATCTGACCTTTATTTGAATTCGGTTTATCTAGATCCTTCTGGCTTGAATCTCAATTTGGGTATGCGCTACAATCAACATAATGCCTATAATGGGCACTGGACTTACAGTTTGAATCCTTCCTATTCTTTTGATCTCAATGCCGATTATCAAATGAAAATTTTGAGCAGTTACAGCAAAGCTTTTATTGCGCCGGGTCTATATCAGTTGTATGATCCCTTCTATGGTAATGATGATTTAATGCCTGAGAATAACCTAAGTTTTGAATTCGGTTCCGAGATTAGATCCAACCAAAATTCATTTTCTGCGGTTTACTTTAATCGTAAAGAAGATCCTACGCTTATTTTTGGACCCCCTGTTGAAGGATATTTATACGGTAGATATTCCAATTCAGATAAGGAAATATACTACAGAGGGATAGAACTTGCTTATGATTTTCAGCTATTTGATTTGGTCAATGCTCGCTTGAATTATATTTTTACTGAGACCACCAATGGTGATTTAAGGGGAATCCCCAAACATGCAATCAATGGGGTAATGGATTTTCCAATATCAGATCAAACAAATATTAACTTGTTAGGTCAATATTCTGGGAAGCGTATTGCAAATGATAGCAAAACCTTACTGGAAGCTTACTCATTATTTACTTTTCAGTTAAATCATGAATTAAAAAAACCAAATGCTAATTTATTTTTGAGCGTCTATAATATATTTGACACAGAATACATAATAATTCCTCAGTATGCAACAAGAGGAAGAAATATTCTAACAGGGATCTCAATTCAGTTTTAGAGGAGGGAAATCTTTAAGAGTGGTGAGAGAACGTTTTTGAATAAATTTAGGATCATCAATCATATTTTCCAGAGGGAATAAAGGTTTTTTTATCTTATGTCTAGAGGACTCTTGGATGATATGATTAAGAGCCAATGCTAAAAGTGGTTCAGAGCTTTCCCCTAATATACCCATGTTTATAAGGTCTTCAGTAAGTTTAAGCTCCTCTTGTGGCGCCAAACCATCTGCATAATCATAGAAGTCTTGACTATTGGCACTATAAAAGGTCATGCAGGAAATGGCATAGGTATGGTCGGGGTTTTTAGTCCTATTATTATCGATATAATCGTATAATGCTGCAGGGCCTCCAACATTTTTTCCATAGGTATTATCACCCACTTGAATTACATTGATATAAGGAGATAATCCGTTGACTACAAGCTCACTGGCTGATGCACTTCTTCCAGTGGTTATTATGTAAACTTGATTTAAATTTAATGAGTTGATAGCGGCTCCATCATCCAACTTATCAGTGAAATTTAATATTAGATTATTAGAACGGCTTGGATCTGAATTAAAATAAGCTGTAAGTTTTCTGTTCCATAAATATTTAGCAAAAACTTCACCGTTAAATTGTCCAGTGATCATACCAGCTAGATTGACTGCAGAACGGACTAATCCTCCGCCATTGTATCTTAAATCGAGAATGAGTTCATTGATCTGATTGGATTGGAAATCCGAAAAAACATCATTGAGGTCATCGTCAAAACCATCGGCAAATTGATTGTACATAAGATATCCAATCTTTTTACCTCCACTTTCAATGATTTTATTAATTTGAATTGGATTGCTTTGAAATTCTTCAGTTTTTGTTAATTCAATATTTTTACCATTAGGGACTAGAAGGTTGTTGCTCAGTTCAGCCATATTCAAAGTATAATTCAAATTATCTCCGAAAAGTAATGCTCTATAATTACTCAAATTGAGTTTTTGACCATCCACTCCAGTAAATATATCTCCTCTTTTTATGTCCTTAGTAGCAGCATCGGACCCCTCCAATATGTAGGTTACAACACCCAAAATACTGTCATCTGAGCCATATCTGGAAAGTATGAATTCTAGGCCATTATTGGCGTCAATTCCTTTTATTGAGTTTTCTATATCCTCATAATTGGAACTTATAGAACTATATTTATCATCTTGGTGTTTAAGAGATTCGAAAAAGGCTTCGGGCTCAGGATAGGATTCGATCAATTCCTTATATTTTGCCGATCCAACTGGTTTTATATCATCAGATAAATCAGGCACTTCCTCTTGCCATAAATAATAGTCATTTAGAATCTCCCAGATGAACTGGTGGATTCTGAAATATTTCTCACCTGTGTAGCTTTGCTTACATTCACTATTAATTTCTAATAAAAAACTTATTGTATTTTCAGTGACATCAATTTTTGAAACATTTCCAATAATATTAGAACCAATTAATAAATTTAGACTATCGGAATTTATAATTTCGTATTTTCCCTTAATACGTTTTTCCAAGTAACTTAGGTAAAAAGCATTGTCTTCTAAAAAATGAATATTTTTTGCCTTACAATCAATATTTGATTTATCCGAGTTTTGTGAGGAGTTATTCTTGTTCAAATTCCATGATCCTAAAATTAGACCTGGGTTTTCACTTATATTTGAAACATTATTTACATTTACTTCAGCTTCATTTTCATTTGTAATGTCATTGTCCTTGGAGCAAGAAGCCCACAAAAAGAAAATTAAATAAATTAAAGTATAATTGGAATGTTTCATTTTAAATGTTTGTGAATATCCAAAACTACATATTTCATGCCAATTTTTCTATTTTTACAATTATTAAGAAAAATTTGTACCCTTTGAATGGGTGAGAAACTTTTCAAGACAGTTCCTACTATATCATATTCATGAATAAATATTTTTTACTGATCCTGCTTTTTATTTTTCCTTTTTTGGTTTCGGGTCAATCTATTTTTGAAAAGTACCAAAATAGCCGGGAGGTAATTTCAATCAGTATCAATCCTAAAATGTTTCAACTATTGGGAGCCATGTCTTTGACTTCCTCTGATTCAGAAGATAAAGCTTTGTTAGATATGATCAAGGGGATTACTAGTTTCAGGGCCTTGATCACCGATAAAGAATTAATTAGTAAAGAAATTAATTTATGGGTAAAACAAGAGGCTATTGATAAACATTTTAATTTAATGGTGTCTTTGAAAGAGTTGAATACAGACCTGAGTGTATATGTCAAAGAAGATGATTCAGAGGAAAAACTAAAAAGCTTATTGATGTTTTCGAAAGGGGTCTTTAATTCAGTGCCTGAGGCTCAAATTAAGGGTAAAAAAATAGAGGCAGTTATCTTATTGATTGAGGGGGATATAGAGATAGATAAAATCGTTAAATTGATTTATAAAATGGATTTACCAGGAGGAAAACAGTTGAAAATGTCAGGTATTTAATTGGTTTTTATGAAATACCTGTATAATTAAAGGGGGTTATTTCTTTTAACTCGTCTTTAATCTCATCCCTTAACGCAAGACCATCAATAAATTCGTGAATAACTTTTTTGTTGATCACAGTTTGTGTCCTGGTAAACTCTTTTAGTACTTCGTATGGATTGGGAAATTTCTCCCTCCGTAAAATGGTTTGAATAGCTTCAGCCACAATCGACCAATTTTGATTTAAATCGGCCTCAATTTTAGTCGGGTTAACATTCAGTTTTTTTAAACCTTTAAGCATTGACTTCAAGGCGATAAGTATATGTCCGAACGGAACCCCTATGTTTCTTAATACCGTACTGTCAGTTAAATCTCTTTGCAATCTCGAAATGGGTAGTTTAGTAGAAAAGAAGTTAAGAAGAGCATTTGCTATTCCTAAATTACCTTCAGCATTTTCGAAATCAATAGGATTAACTTTGTGGGGCATAGCGGAGGAACCTACCTCGTTTTCTTGTATAACTTGCTTGAAATAATCCATTGATATGTAGGTCCAAATATCCCTATTAAAGTCAATAAAAATGGTATTAATTCTTTTGAGTGCATCACATAGCGCTGCAATACTGTCATAATGTTCGATTTGGGTGGTAGGAAAGGAGTAATTTAGGCCCAATTTTTCCTCAACAAATTTTTTTCCAAAGCTTTTCCAGTCAATGGTGGAGTAAGCCACCTGATGGGCATTAAAATTACCCGTAGCCCCTGAAAATTTTGCAGAATTCTGTACTTGCATTAAGCTGGCTTTTTGTAATTCCAATCGATTCAAAAAAACAGCAATTTCCTTACCCAGTGTGGTTGGAGAGGCAGGTTGACCGTGGGTTCTGGATAACATAGGGGTATTGTTACAAGCTTCTGAGAGTTCTGATAATGCCTCTAAAACGTCCTCCAGATGAGGAAAATATTCTTTTTGGAGAGCCGCCTTGATAGATAAGGGGATTGCAGTATTATTAATATCTTGAGAAGTTAAGCCAAAATGAATAAATTCTTTGTATTTACCCAAATCGATTTTGTCAAATTCTTTTTTTATAAAGTATTCTACAGCCTTGACGTCATGATTAGTAGTTTTTTCAATTTCCTTTACTTTTTTTGCGTCATCTTCTGAAAAGTGCTTGTATATACTTCGCAAATCCTCAAAAACACCTGTGTTTATTTGTTCAAGCTGAGGAAGTGGAATTTCACAGAGGGCAATAAAATATTCGATTTCTACCCTTACCCTGTATTGGATCAAAGCTTCTTCAGAAAAGTATTTGGATAAACTTTTGGTTTTTCCGCGATAACGTCCGTCAATAGGAGAAATGGCGTTTAATGGGTTGAGTTTCATATGGCTAATAATCGATACAAAGATAAAGTATCTTAGTGTAAAGTGAGATTAAAATTGATGAGATTTGCCATTCCAATGCCAATAAAATTTGAATGCAAGTGGGGTGTTTTCTAGAATTGTAAAACTCGGTATTCTTCGTAACATCCACTGATAGCCTCTAAAATTTGTAGGTCATTAGATTCCTTAATAAAGGTGTCTGAATAATTACAGTTTCGTAGAATTTCATCTAAATCAATGCGATCAATATTTAATAGTTGAGTAATTATTTCACGATCAAACTTTGATGCCAAAAGATCTTTAAGCCCATCATTTTCCCTCATTTTCTTTAATTTTTGCATTTGAACCCCTTTATTCCCAAAAAGGTTATGTAAAAAATCAACGGGATTAAAAATAGCAGCAAAAGTTTTGTTAATTGCTCCTGGGTTTCTGTTTCCTCCCTCGTATCCTGCGTTAGGTATTCCAGGTATCCGGTACCTGCCAGCAGAGTTAATAGGTACATTTTTCACATCGATATCCAAATAACCTGTCAACTGATAGGGACGCAATATGATCTCTTCAAGAGCATAGGCCAATTGTGTGATTTTAAAATTTGAATTCCCAAATTTTATCATGTCTTGGGTGACAGCAATCTTAATTGACTTATATCCCAAATAGGAAAAATAAAGCGTGTCATTGACTTGAGCACGAATTTCAAATTTACCTTTCTTATCAGTGGTTGTTCCCTCAACCAGATTGAGATTCAGCACATGCACACTTTCCATTGGGAATCCAGTTGCATCATTTTC
>CAJWAY010000055.1 GCA_913020685.1 uncultured Flavobacteriaceae bacterium | reverse complement strand
TCTTGTATTACTTTTTCTGTGATTTTATTTTCAATACTATCAATAAAAAATGGTTCAGATCCTGACAAAAGATAGAAAGGTTTGTATTCACCTTTATCAATGGATGACATTAACTCGTTAAATTCCTGCATCCTTAAAAATTATATGCAATTTTGCATGATGGATAAACTCAATTTTCAAAAATTTGATTTCTCATTTAAAAATAAGGAAAATAAAACCTATATACTTGACCCTATAAGAAAAAAATGGTTGATTTTAACCCCAGAGGAATGGGTTCGGCAGCATTGTATCCTCTTTTTAAATAAAATAAAAAATATTCCATTAGGCTTTATTCAAGTAGAAAAGAAATTGAATCTTAATGGTTCAAAAAAAAGGTATGACTTGGTGGTATTTAAACCTGATCTCACAATTTTTCTTTTGGTCGAGTGTAAAGCACCAACAAAAAAAATTAGTCAAAACGCTTTTGATCAAATCGCTCGATACAATACAGTTTTAAAAAGTGATTATCTTATGCTTACTAATGGTTTAAATCACTTTTTTTGTAAGATGGATTTTGAAAAAGAAAAATATTATTTTTTGACTGACTTACCGGTTTATAATTCTAACAAATGAAATCCCTCGCTATTGCAATATTGAATTGGAACGGAGAAACACTTTTAAAACGTTTCCTTAAAGATGTTATAGATAATAGTCCTGAAGCTAATATTTACCTTATTGACAATTCCTCTACTGACAATTCTGTTAATTTTGTTAAAAACAAACACTCAACTGTTAGAATTATTTTATTAGAGAACAATTATGGATATTCAGGTGGATATAATAAAGGAATCAATTGTATTGAGGAAGACATCATTTGTTTGTTAAATAATGATGTTCTTGTTAAACCTGGATGGTTACCTCCCATACTAGATCATTTTGAAAATAACCCGAAAACAGTTATTGCTCAACCTCATATTCTTAGTTTGAGCGAACCTAATAAGTTTGAATATGCAGGAGCAGCAGGAGGATTTATTGATCGTTTAGGTTATCCATATTGTAGGGGAAGGTTGTTCAATAACTTAGAAGAGGATCATGGACAGTATGATGAGGATAAAAAAATATTCTGGGCCAGTGGCGCTTGTTTCTTCATAAGAAAAGATATTTACAAATCTTTGGGAGGTTTTGATGAGAATTTTTTTTTACACATGGAAGAAATAGATTTGTGTTGGCGAGCATTCAATCAAAATTTAAATGTATTCTCCTTGTACAAGTCTAAAGTATATCACCTAGGGGCTGGTACCCTAAAACCTTCTCCTAATAAAGTTTATCTAAATTTCAGAAACTCATTATATCTATTACTAAAAAATTTATCTGAAAAAAGGAATCTTAGAATTTTAGAGCGTATATTATGGGATTATGTAGCAATTTTATTTTTTATAATTAAATTTAATTTTTCAAATGCATTTTCTATAATAAGAGCACATTTCACTTTTTATAAAAATTACAGTAAAATAATAGGAAAGCGTCCAAAAAAAAATTTGGTAAAAAAATATTATGAAATTTCTTACCTACCTTTTAATTATTTTTTTATCAAAAAAAAGAATTTGTGAATTCCAATAGTGTTTTTCTGGGTATTTATGTTATTTTTACTAGTATTAATTAATATTTCAAAAATTAAAATGAAAAAATATATTGCAATCGTTTCAGTTACTGCTGCTTTACTTTCCTCTTGTGTTTCCTCTAAAAAATATAGTGAATTGGAGACTCTTCAACAAAATACAAAAAGTTTGTTAGATACCGCTACCATTAAATTGAATACCTGTAATGATGAAAAGGAAGCTACAGAAGCCCGTTTAGCCTCATTGCAAGAGAGAGTCAATTTCCTTCAAGCCAACAACCAAGACTTAATTAACAATATTGGAAATTTAACTACTCTTTCGCAAAAAGGTGCTGAAAATCTTGAGATGTCTTTGGAAAGCATGAAAGAAAAAGACATTAGAATCCAGTCAATGCAAGATGCAGTAACAAAAAAAGACTCTGTAACTTTAGCACTGGTTACAAGTCTTAAAGGTGTTTTGGGTAACATGGGTGATGACGATATAGAAATCAATGTAGAAAAAGGGGTCGTTTATGTCTCCATTTCTGATAAACTTTTATTTAGAAGCGGAAGTTTTACTGTTACACAAAAAGCAAAACAGGTCTTGGGTAAAGTTGCTAAGGTTGTAAACGATAAGCCTGAAATTGAATTCATGGTAGAAGGACACACAGATAATGTACCTATCAAAATAGAAGGAATTCAAGATAATTGGGACTTAAGCGTCAAGCGCGCAACTTCTGTTATTAGAATTCTACAAAATGACTTTGGAGTAAGTCCTGCCAGAATGACTGCTGCAGGAAGGAGCTATTACATCCCATTAGCGGACAATAACAATGCTGCAAACAGAGCTAGAAACAGAAGAACCCGTATAGTAGTTCTTCCAAAATTAGATCAATTCTACGACTTGATTCAACAAGGTATGAAATAAAATAAACTTAATAGTATAAATTTAAGCAACCGCTATAGAGCGGTTGCTGTTTTTATAAATTACTTAAGTCTCCCTTTCCTTTTCTTATTATTTCGAGCATATTTCCACATAGGTTAACTACAGTCGATGGAATATTTCCACCGAAACCATCCTCCAGCATAAGGTCAATATTATTCTCCCAACGTTCATAAATTAAATCTGGGTCAGTAGAATAATCCAAAATTTCGTCCTCATCATGTAATGAAGACGTAATTAAAGGAGCTTTCAGTAAATCCATCAGTCCTTCTAGTATTGGATGATTGGCTATTCTAATTCCAATTGATTTACGTTTCTCGAAAGGTTTCTGGAGTTTTAAAGATGGCAGAATAAAGGTATAGGGACCGGGTAAACATCGCTTTAATAGTTTAAAAGTTGAATTATTCAAAGGTTTTGTGTACTTGGATAAATCACTAAAATCTTTGATAAATAAGCTAAAAGGAGCTTTATCTAATTTAACTTCTTTAATCCTAGCCAACCGTTGAAGACCGTTAAGATTATTACTCAAACATCCCAGTGCATAGACTGTATCGGTTGGATAAATAATTAGCCCGCCCCTCTCCAATGTGTCTGCTGCCTTTTTTAAAAACTTTAAATTGGGTTTTGATTCATAAAATTTTAATCGCTCGGCCATTAATTTTTGGTTTTAAGTTTCGCAAAACGCAATAATAGGTGCTTTTGTCCAACGCCTTTAAAATCAATCAAAGCTTTTTTATCACTTCCTTTTCCTTCAATTGAAACAACCCTTCCATAGCCAAAACGATCATGCTCAACTGTCATTCCCTCATCTATTTGTTGGGTTTGAGTTGCCAAAGAAGAGGATCGTGGATTATCAATTTTATTTATTTTCCTCAGTTTTCCCAATTGATTTTGACTGGGGGCAGTATTAATTTTTGTTTCTGGGTGTTTTTGGATTAGTGACTTTTTAGGTAGATCAAAGTCTCCAAATATGCCCTTGTCAATCATGGGTTTAAAAACATAGTCGTCCTTGGTTGTATGATTTTCTATATATAGCTCGTCAATCTCCTTTATAAAACGACTGGGTTCTGCATCTACCAGTTTACCCCATCGATAGCGTGATAGTGTATACGTCAAAACTACTCTTTGTTCTGCCCTGGTCATGGCAACATAAAATAAGCGCCTCTCTTCTTCCAATTCACCTCGGGTGTTTAGACTCAAAGCAGATGGAAATAAATCCTCCTCTAAGCCAACAATAAATACTACTGGAAACTCTAGACCTTTCGAAAGATGAATTGTCATTAAATATACACTGTCAGAATCGCTTTCCTTTTCGTTATCAAAATCAGTAGCTAAAGCAACATCCTCCAAAAACTCAGATAAGTTGCCTGTGGCCCCCACCAATTCTTTTTGTCCTTCCACAAAATCCCGAATACCATTAAGTAACTCTTCAATGTTTTCAATCTTTGAAACTCCCTCCGGTGTCCCATCTTTCTTCAATTCCAACACTAATCCGCTTTTTTTTGTTACTATATCTGAAATTTCAAAAGCATTAGAATTTTGGTTTTCGATTTGAAGGCTTAAAATTAAATTGGCAAAAGACTCTAACTTTTTTAATGTTCCTGCATTGATAGAGAGATTCAGTTTAGGGGCATTTTGAACTGTTTCAAAAATTGAAATCCCATTATTTTTAGCCCCGATTATTAATTTATCTAGGGTAGCTTGTCCTATTCCCCTCGGGGGGAAGTTAATTACTCTTTTAAGACTTTCCTCATCTTTGGGATTAACTATTAAGCGCATGTAAGCTAAGAGATCCTTTATTTCTTTTCTTTGGTAAAAAGAGAGCCCCCCGTAGATACGATAAGGAATATCACGCTTTCTCAGAGCATCTTCAATTGCTCGCGATTGAGCATTGGTTCGATATAGTATTGCAAATTCCTTATTTTGGCGTTGCTCCTGCATTTTAAGTTCAAAAATTTGGGAGGCTACTTCCCTGCCCTCATCAGCATCGGTAATACACCTTTGTAGTTTGATCTTGCTCCCTTCCATATTTGAGGTCCAGACCACTTTTTCAATTTTATTTTTATTTTGACTGATAATAGAATTAGCAGCATTAACTATATTTTTGGTTGAACGGTAATTTTGCTCCAGTCGATACAATTTTACACCATGATAATCTTTTTGAAAATTCAATATGTTGTTGATGTTAGCCCCACGGAAACCATAAATACTTTGCGCATCATCACCCACTACACAAATATTCTGAAATTTATCAGATAGAGCTCTGACAATCAAATATTGAGAATGGTTCGTGTCCTGATATTCATCCACTAGTATGTAACGAAAACGATCTTGATATTTTGCCAATACTTGGGGGTGCATATTCAATAACTCATTGGTTTTGAGCAGTAGATCATCAAAATCCATTGCTCCAGCCTTAAAACATCGCTCAACATATTCTTGATAAATCTCTCCTAACTTAGGTCGTCTTGAAAGGGAATCAACCTCCTGTAGTTCTATATCATCTTGATATGCTTTTACAGTAATCAGACTATTTTTAAAAGAGGAAATACGGTTTCGGATTTGTTTGTATTTATAAATGTCTTTATCCAGCCCCAACTCTTTAATGATAGATGAAATCAAACGATTGCTGTCTTGGGTATCATATATAGTGAAATCACGAGGAAAACCTAATTTATCAGCTTCTTGACGCAAAATCCTTGCAAACACAGAGTGAAAGGTACCCATCCACAGATTCTTTGCCTCCCCCTCTCCTACCAACTCAGCAATTCGGGCTTTCATTTCTCGGGAGGCTTTGTTGGTAAAAGTCAATGCTAGGATAGAAAAAGCATCAACTCCCTGTTGCATTAAGTAGGCTATACGATAGGTTAGAACACGTGTTTTTCCTGATCCGGCACCAGCAATCACCATTAGTGGGCCATCTTTGTGTAAAACAGCCTCAAGCTGGTTTTCGTTAAGCTCTTCTAAGTAATCTGAACGTTTATTATTCACTATTTAAAATTAATGCAATATTTATACTCCTAGAAAGTTACAGCTCTATAGTTATCCACAGCTTTTTTATGAATTTTATTGATCAACTGAAATGTATTTATCCCAAATTAGGGGAAGTTTTAAACAATACAAATCGAATCCATCCCAAATCAGTTAATTTAGCAATTAATGGATCCTCTTCAAACCCCTATAGAATACCTTAAAGGCGTTGGTCCTAGTCGTGCCAATTTATTAAAACAAGAATTGAGTATCTATACCTTTCAAGATCTACTGCATTTTTTCCCCCACCGCTATATTGATCGATCTACCTTTTTTAAAATAAAAAACCTACCAAAGAATTCCTCAGAAGTTCAAATCAAAGGTGAGCTCATCAAATTGGAAATGAAAAGACAAAAAAAGGGTAAACGCCTTGTAGGAACCTTTACCGATGGTGAGAGAAATATGGAATTGGTATGGTTTAGAGGGCACAAATGGATTAAAGAATCATTAAAACTAAATATTAACTATGTAATTTTTGGCCGACTCAATTGGTATGCCAATCAGCCAAGCATACCACATCCTGAAATGGAGACCCTAGAAAACTTTGACAAAGGCTTTTCCAAGTCACTTCAGGCGGTTTACCCGAGTACAGAAAAACTTCTCAACAAAGGTATTTCGCAAAGAGTTATCATCAAAATGCTGCAGGAACTTTTAATCTCTTTAAAAAAACCTTTTCCTGAAACCCTTCCCGAAGACTTGAGAACTAAATATAAGCTGATTGATAAAAATACAGCCCTAAAAAACATTCATTTTCCTGATAATCAAGACATTCTTACTGCCGCTCAAAATCGGTTGAAATATGAAGAACTATTTTTTATTCAACTGCAATTATTGATTAAAAACCTTCAGCGTAAACAAAAAATAAAAGGATTTTTTTTCGAAAAAATTGGTGATAAATTCAATACTTTTTTTAATAAAAATCTGCCCTTTGAATTGACAGATGCACAAAAAAAAGTCATACGGGAAATCAGAAAAGACATTGGGAATGGGCAGCAGATGAACCGCTTACTTCAAGGAGACGTAGGTTCGGGCAAAACCATTGTTGCACTTATGGTCATGTTAATTGCAGCCGATAATGGATTTCAATCCTGTTTGATGGCACCTACCGAAATTCTTGCCAAACAGCATTTTCAATCAATTAAATCACTAATTGGTGATTTAGACATAACTATTGGCCTATTGACTGGTGGCTCAAAAAAAGCAGAGCGAATTCAATTGGCTGACCAACTGGAATCAGGTGATTTAAATATTTTGATCGGAACCCATGCCGTAATTGAGGACAAGGTTCAATTTAAAAACCTAGGTTTTGCAGTGGTTGACGAGCAACACCGGTTTGGTGTAGCTCAGAGGGCCAAATTATGGAGAAAAAACACTACACCACCACATGTGTTGGTAATGACAGCAACTCCTATACCTCGCACCCTAGCGATGAGCGTCTATGGAGATTTGGATATTTCGGTCATTGATGAATTGCCCCCAGGACGAAAGAAAATCAAAACACTCCACCGGTTTGATAGTAATCGCCTGAAGGTATTTAAATTCATTGCTGATCAAATACAAAGAGGTCAGCAAATTTACATAGTATATCCTCTGATCAAAGAATCTGAAAAAATGGATTATAAAGACCTGATGGATGGCTATGAAAGTATTGTCAGAGCCTTCCCTTCTCCTCGATATCAGATCAGTATATTACACGGTAAAATGCCCACAAAAGACAAGGATTATGAAATGGAACGTTTTATAAATAAACAAACCCAAATCATGGTGGCCACTACAGTAATCGAGGTAGGCGTGAATGTTCCCAATGCATCTGTTATGGTTATTGAAAGTGCGGAGCGGTTTGGATTGTCACAACTGCATCAATTACGTGGTCGTGTGGGACGGGGTAATGACCAAAGTTATTGTATACTGATGAGCAGTCACAAACTAAGTACAGAGGCCAAAACTCGCTTGGAGACCATGACTGCTACCACCGATGGGTTTGATATTGCAGAAGTTGATTTAAGGCTTAGAGGCCCCGGAGACCTTATGGGCACTCAACAGAGTGGGGTTTTGCAACTAAAAATTGCAGATATCATCAAAGACAACCAATGGCTTAAAATTGCTCGCAGTGATGCCCAAGCATTATTACTAGACGATCCCAAATTGGAAGCCCAAAAAAACACTCCTTTAAGGCAGACTCTGGCCAAGATGAAAGCTTATCAAAACATATGGAATTACATCAGCTAAAAAAGGTGGTTAAGGTTAGATTCTTATCTTTGCCTTCGGTTTAAAAGTCATTCATACCCGATGAAAATATCATACAACTGGATCAAACAGTTTC
>CAJWAY010000054.1 GCA_913020685.1 uncultured Flavobacteriaceae bacterium | reverse complement strand
CTTGAAAAAAGTGAAAAAGAAAATAAAATTAGTTAACTATGGGAAAGCTTAGGGGATTTATGGAGTATGACAGAATTAAAGAACCTGTCGTAACACCAAAAAAGCGAATAAGAAATTATAAAGAATTCACCATTGCTCCAAACAATGATGAATTACTTGAACAAGGGGGAAGGTGTATGGATTGCGGAGTCCCATTTTGTCACAGTGGTTGTCCATTAGGTAATTTGATCCCAGATTTTAATGACGCTGTTCACAAAAATGAATGGCAAAGAGCGCTCAATATTTTACACTCTACTAATAATTTCCCTGAATTTACCGGTAGACTTTGCCCTGCTCCTTGTGAGGAGGCGTGTGTCTTAGGAATCATTAGCCCACCTGTGTCTATAGAATTAATTGAAAAGTACATCGTGGAACGCGGGTTTTCTGAAGGCTGGATCAAGCCTCAACCTCCTGATAGCAGAACAGAGAAGTCCATTGCCGTAATCGGATCAGGCCCTGCTGGACTAGCTGCTGCACAGCAGCTCAACCGTGCAGGCCATACTGTAACTGTTTTTGAAAGAGATAATAAAATTGGAGGTTTACTTCGTTATGGAATCCCAGATTTTAAGATGGAAAAAAATATAATCGACCGTCGTATAGATATTCTCAAAGCAGAGGGCATCATATTTAAATGTAATGTTGAAGTAGGAAAAACCATTAAAACAGAGAATATCGAAAAGGAATTTGATGCAGTTTTGATCTGTACGGGAGCTAGTATCAAACGGGGACTTCCTATCCCTGGTGCAGACCTCAATGGCGTGACACAAGCCATGGACTTTTTACCCCACAACAACAAAGCTGTTGATGGACAACACAGTCGCGATCCAAAATTTTTAGCAAAAGACAAAAATGTAATAGTTATCGGGGGTGGAGATACAGGATCTGACTGCATAGGCACCTCCAATCGTCAAGGGGCAAAGAGCGTAACCAATTTTGAAATTATGCCCAAACCCGCTGATGGAAGAACAGAAGATAATCCCTGGCCCTATTGGCCATTCAAACTTAAAACCAGCTCTTCTCACGAGGAGGGCAGCCACAGAGAGTGGAGTATACTCACAAAAGAATTCATTGGAGATGAGAAAGGAAATCTCAAAGGTCTAAAAACAGTTGAAGTAGAATGGAAAAAAATCCCTGGAGAAAGACCTCAACTGACAGAAATCATAGATTCGGAAAAAGAATGGCCATGTGAACTGGCCCTTCTTGCGCTTGGTTTTACCGGTCCTGAAAAATCACTTCCTGAACAATTTGGTTTAACTTTTGACCCCAGAGGAAACGTCAAAGGAGAGAAACAATATCAAACCAACAGACCTAATATTTTTACTGCCGGTGACGCAAGAAGAGGCCAATCACTAATTGTGTGGGCTATCTCAGAAGGTAGAGAAGCTGCTCACCAAATTGACACCTACCTGATGGGCAGTTCGGATCTTCCTTTAAAAAATATGGCAGGAGATTTGTTGGCAGTTTAAGATTTTATAAAGTCTATTTCAGAAAGGAATTTTAGAGCCCTATTTTTTTTAAATAATTCTATAAAAGAGTTGATTCAAGGTTTTACTGAAAAAAGTTCCAAACCAACCCAAAACGAATTGATGAATCCCGATATGGAGTAAAGGGAGCGGAATAATAATTGTATCCCGTAATATCACTGTTAAAGTGTTCATATTTCAAAAACAATCGTGTTTGTTGTATTTTAGCATTGATGAAGAAATCTAATCTTGGGAATTTTCCAATTTTCGTGTGGTTTTGAGAAACAAATTCACCCAAATGTGCACTATATCTATCTGCGTAAAATTCTGTAAAATACTGCGCCGTGATACCGGTCTGTAAATACAGTGCTTTATTAAATAATTGACTGGAAAAAAGGAAAGATGTCCTTAAATTCCACTCCGGAACATTAAGGGGTTTGAAATCAATATCTCCATCATGCGACACTTGTTGGTACTGGGCTGTGTTGGACAAGGTAAATTTCCAAAAATCCAGTTGCTGTGAAAAACGTAATTTGAGATAACCCACCGTCCCTTTGTACTGCTCCGGAGTAACAACCAACTCCTCTTCCTTTTTGATATCATCACTAAATTCTTCAAGCCCGAGACGGCTATCTGGTAGGAGGTTTTTAAAATAGGTATAATTATTTAATACTTCGTATTTTCCCTCAATTGTTCCCCACTTGGGATAAGCAAAAGTGAAATTGAGCGTATTGATCAATTGATTTTTAAAATCAGGATTATACCAATCGTATTGAACAAAGTTGCTTCTATTTAGAAAGAAATTAAAATTAGGAGTTTCTGATCTTAGACTAAGCTTGAATTTTGTGGAAATGCCATTTTTAAAATCTCTACTTATGGCGCCAGAAATGAATTGACTGGCATAGGCCTTAAATACAGAGAAATACCCTTCCCCTTTAAAATCAAATTTTAAAAAGGTTTTTTTCCAAAAGGCAGAAAGTGCTATCTGATCAGCTTGGATTTCGGTAGGGGTAGGTCCGTAATCATATGGTTCATCAGGATTTTTAGTATTTTCAGGCAGACTTATCCTATAATCCCAATGAATCAGACGTAAGCCTGCTTTGAGCTCACCCAAGTTCTTTTCTCGAAGAATAGCATAAAACTCGTTGTCCATAGTATCCAATGAAGTTCGTATTCCGAAAAAAGCATTATTTAAAACATTTCCAAAAAAGGAATTTCTACTTGGATTGTCAAAAATAAAATGTTTACCCTCAAAGTTGAATTTATGTCCAACTGTAATTGCTTTTGGCTTTTCATAATTTTTCATTTTATCATTTCCCCCCAACTTGACATCATACTGATGATTCAAATAATAGCGCCTGCCAATAAGCGTGTTATTAGTATTGGCATTGTTAGTCAATCGGGATCGATCCAAAAAACCATCGTATTCTAATTCCTCAACTGCTTTTTCAAAAAAATATACACTGAGTGAATCCAAACCACCATTAGCTTGATTTTCAAGTCGTTGAGCTGTAAAGTGAGATCGCTGACGATAGCGGTAATTCTTGGAGGTATACTGGGAGGTGAAGCGTAGATTGGTTCCACCTCCAAGGGTATTAATGTAATTACCTAAAGAGCGAAAGGCTTTGTGGGCCAGGGTGATATTTAGACGAGGTGAAGTGTTTACCGTAATTAAGGCATCTAACAACTGTCCTTGTTCAAAAACAGTTTTAAAAAATATTTCTGTCAACGGAGATGGCACCTCATAATATCCAACTTCATCCTCTTCAATGTATCCATAATGCTTTGCCCGAGCTCCTATATCAGGGATTAGTTTTTGATCTTGGAAATCATATCCCAGTTTATTGAATGTCTCACCAACATTCGCAAAAGGAAGCAATTCAAAATAATCTTTTCGTAAATAATTAAAATGATAGTCTTTGTTGATTGTCAATGTGGTATCTACATGTGTTTCTGTCCCATCGGAAAAATAGATTTTATAATCCTCTATAGTAATCTCTTCCATTTCCGTAATCGGTTTTTGAGCAATCTCCCTCGCTTTTCGCAATCGGAAATTGTATTGAGTTCTTTGAAGGGAAAAGGAGTCCAGTAACTGAATGATCAATGAATTGGATATAAACCTACTGTCATGGTCCAGCGCGATGTCTTTCATGTATTTAAATCTGGGGGTGAGATTTTCGGCAATAGAGTCCTGTAGTTTGGGAAGCGTATCCAAGACAATATTTTTTATAATTCCCAGTTTGGGGAGCCTAAAAGACAAAAACAAAAGGGAGTCTCTACGACTGATTAATTTTTCTTCCTCAACAGCCAAACTATCAATAGCGACCGAGAGACTGTCACTGGCCCCCTCAACAACCACAGAAAAGCCAGAAATCTCTAGTGTATTATTTGTTTCATCAGCCATATCATCAATGTCCTGATTTTCTTGCGCATGAGTCTGGTAAGCAACCAATAGCAAAAAAACAAGGAGGAGTCGTTGCATTAGAGTGAATTTGATGCGAAGTTAAAATAATTGTAATTAATTTAGGTTCACTAAACCAAACGATTATTAGGGTTGTGCTCACTAGACAAATTACATCAAAAACAGAAGCAGGGACTGACGAGGCTGGGAGAGGTTGCCTGGCTGGTCCCGTTACTGCTGCTGCGGTGATCTTGCCTCCCAATTTTGATTTGTATCAGTTGAACGATTCAAAAAAGCTGACCGAAAAACAACGCTATGATCTCCGACCCCAAATTCAGGCCAAAGCCATAGCCTTTTCCTACGCCCATGTTTACCCCGAAGAAATAGACCAAATCAATATTCTCAATGCCAGTATCAAGGCCATGCATTTGGCATTGTCACGATTGACTTTACCCATTGATTTTATTGCAGTAGATGGTAATCGGTTTTACTCATTTGAAACTATTCCATATAAATGTGTAATCAAAGGAGATGGCAAATACCAGAACATCGCTGCAGCCTCTGTACTGGCCAAAACCTACCGAGACGATTACATGAAAAAAATACATGAAAAATTTCCCCAATACTACTGGAATCAAAATAAGGGTTATCCCACCAAAGTACATCGTGCAGCCATTGCAAAAAATGGAGCTACACCCTATCATCGTAAATCTTTTCAATTACTCCCAAAACAATTGGAACTCCCCCTTTGATCTGTGCCATTAGGTGTTGAAAAGTCAGTTGAATTTATTCTCACCATTCCCAAAGAACTAAGGGCTTGATTTAATATTTTTGATGTTGATGATAATAAGAATTATACCCTTAATTTCGCTATGGCTTGTCTTGGCTTGCACGTCAAAGAATCAGAAACAAATCAGTCTGATTGAATTGATTCCTCAGAACACCAGTTTTGTTGCACAGATCAATGACAGCATTTCATTGAAAAGCTCGATGGAATTGTTAAAAGTCTTCTCATTGAACAGCGATTTAAAAAAAACTGTTCAAAACATCATACCCAAAAATCCCACTTCCCCCTGGGTGATATTTTTTACCTCTGTTGGAAAAAACGATAATGTGGTAAGTCTGATCGTAAAAAGCGATCCAAAAGATAGCTTACTGAATTATCAAAAGACTTTTAAATATAGTAATAAAACTATTGGCGTCCTCAATCAAGGAGGGCAAACTTTTTACACCTCTGATCTAGATAGGCTTAAAATGTGGTCCCAATCACAACTTGTGATTGAGAACGGTATTCGGAATTTTGAAAAAAAACAGCGAGGAATTGTAAATCCAAATTTTTATAAATTGGCCGAAAGCATGGATGAAGATTTGGCGATTAATTTCTTAATACACCCCTCTTCTGGCCCACTGATCCAATCTTTTTTTCCAAAGACACCCTTATTTCCCAAGACTGGAAGAGATTGGATTGAATTGGGGATGGAGGTTTCAGAAAATACTATCAACCTCAATGGGGTGGTCTTTCTTAACGATTCGATCCCTGATGGTTTAATCTTGATTAAAAACATCAAACCCCAAAAGCTATCGCTTCCCCAAATCGTTCCTGAAAACTTTAGCAGTTATCTCGGTTTTCCAATAGAAAATATGCAACAGCTGGAGGACAATTTTAAGCGCTTCAGCAGGCGGGTGAATTTACCCATCAACAAAACAAATTTTTCGACACTGAACAATCTTAATGAAGTTGCTTGGATTTTCACCGAAGGTGAAAAATCTATTGCCTTTCGAATTGATGATATCGAAGATATCTTTCCCGATTTTCTTTCTATGGAAAATGAAGCCAAAAAATTCCGTACTTTCTCCTATTATCCCGCTAGAGTCCCTCCTAATCTTCAAGTATTGATTAATATTTTTGGTGATAAAATTAATCCCAAATGGGGCTGTTGGTATGAAAATCTGCTAATCATGAGTGAGACGGAGTCAGGATTGAAAAACATTCTGGGAAGTTATCTGGATCGAAATACATTAGATCGACTTCCTGAATTCAAAAACTTGCAGAAAAAAATTGCTGATGAAAATTCTTTCTTATGGATTGGCAACACCAAAAATCTTATCAAATACTGGCGGCAAAATAAAGCCCCCAAAAACATTAAAAATTTATCCTTTAAAGCATTTCCACTGAGTGCTTTTCAGGGCGTGGCAGAGGACGACTTTACCCACTTGTTTTTTAGTCTTGAAAAAAACCTGTCCTCAAAAACTAAAGTCGGGGTAAAAAATGCATACACCTTGGAACTCAATAAACCTTCTATCATTCCACCCCAATGGTTTAAAAATCACAGAAACAAAGGTATGGACGTTGTGGTTCAGGATAGCGAAAATATGCTTTACCTGTTTTCCAATACCGGAAAATTGTATTGGAAAAAACAGCTGTCCGGTAAAATCATTGGAAAAATCAGAGAGGTCGATCTTTATAAAAACAACCGTTGGCAACTGGCTTTTAGAACTGCCGACAGATTGATGATATTGGACCGCAATGGAAAAATCGTTAAACCATTCAACATCAAACTTCCCAAAAGTACCAATCCTCTCCCCCTTTCCATTTTTGATTACGACAACAATCGCAATTATCGTTTTTTGATTGCTCAGGATCGCTCCCTTTTAATGTACGATAACAGGGGCAAAATACTTAGGGGATTTACTCTCAAAAAACTCAATGCTGACATTATCGCATCCCCAAAACATATTCGCCTTCAAAGTAAGGATTACATTTTAATACCTTTGGAGAATTACACTCTAAAAATAGTTTCCCGAACCGGAAAAGACCGTGTCAAAGTCAAAGGAAAAATCAACTTTTCAGAAAATGAAATTTTTTCCTATCTCAATACTTTTAGCACAACCGATAAAGGTGGCAATCTGATCCAAGTAGATACCAAAGGGAATAAAGTCTCCTCTGCACTTCAATTGGCTCCGGGTCATCATATAGATGCAACCACCAAATCACTAGTCACGCTTTCCGAAAACGAGCTCAACATCAAGGGCATCCCCATCAAACTCCCATATGGAGAATATACCCCTCCCAAGATATTTTACCTGAACAACACCCTTTATTTCTGTACAACAGACACCAGTAGCCAAAAAGTGTATTTATTCTACAGCAATGGCCAGGCAGTGGAAGGGTTTCCAGTCTATGGAAAATCAGCTGTCGATCTATCTAATAGTGACAAGGACAAGGCGCTGGAAATGGTGGTTGCAACAGAAGACAAAAGTATTTTGATCTATGAAATCAATTGATGATCTCCGCCTGAAATACTTCTTTGAAGTGTTTTAAAAGTTTGCTCTTTACCTCGTGCTCATTGATTTGCGCTTTCAATTCATTGGCGAGAGATGTAACCCCTTTTCCTCTTATTCCACAAGGAACTATATAATCGAAATAAGACAAGTCAGTGTTCACGTTGAAGGCAAATCCATGCATGGTTACCCATCGGCTAGCTCTTACACCCATAGCGCATATTTTTCTGGCAAAAGCAGTATTCAAATCCAGCCACACTCCTGTTTCTCGATCACTTCGGGCTCCATCGATCCCGAAGTCGGCCAAGGTTTTGATGATAACCTCCTCCAGGGAACGCAAGTAACGATGGATATCGGTAAAAAAATTATCCAAATCCAGAAGCGGGTAGCCTACTATCTGTCCTGGACCGTGGAAAGTAATGTCGCCTCCTCGATTGGTTTTATAAAAAGAAATCCCTTTGGTTGCCAGTTCTTTATTGTCTAAAAGCAAGTGCTCCATTTTTCCACTTTTACCAATGGTAAAAACCGGAGGGTGGGTCACAAAAATGAGATGATTGTCTGTAGGAAAAGGGTTCTCGAGTTTTCGGTTTTCTCTTTTACGGGCAATGATTTGAGAAAAATATTCCTCTTGTCTTCGCCAAGCCTTCTCATAGGAAAGTGAACCCCAGTCTGCTAATATTACATTTTTGTTTCTCATGCTTCCCAACGCTCTGGATTGTTCAAAATCACTAAGGCCGCAATTACTCCGGGTACCCAACCACACATGGTCAGCAAAAAGACAATAACAATCGAGCCACAGCCCTGGTCTATAACAGCTAGAGGGGGAAAAAGAATAGAAATAAGTACACGCCAAAAACTCAAAATACTATGATTTTGTCAAAGATAGGAAATTTGATTACCGATTACTTGAGACTGATTATCTTTGCAAAAATCAATTGGCCTCATGGC
>CAJWAY010000053.1 GCA_913020685.1 uncultured Flavobacteriaceae bacterium | reverse complement strand
CCCATTTTTTTTGTACCCTCATGACCTGTTCTATGATCTCTCTGACACATCCATCGCCTCCTTTTTTATGGGATACATAATCCACAATCTTTTTAACATCGGGGACGGCATCCTGAGGACAGGTTGCCACGCCTACCTTTCCCAATACAGATAAATCTGGCAGGTCATCACCCATGCAAAGCACTTCTTCAGGATCGATATCGTAGGTTTTGAGAAAATCATCAAAAGCAATGTCTTTTTCGTGTATGCCTAAATAGACTTTATCAACCCCCAGAGTTTCAAGTCTTTTTCTTACCCCCTCATTGGTGCCTCCTGAAATTATTGCTATTTTGTAGTCTCTCTCTAAGGCAAATTTTATAGCAAATCCATCACGAGTATTCATTTCTCTATACATTTCTCCTTCGGTTGTTATCATTATTTGTCCATTGGTCATTACACCGTCCACATCGAAGACAAATGCAGTAACATTTTTTAGTAGGGTTTTGTAATTCTTATGATTCATTTTTTTGAATTGAAGAAGTTAAATTTAAGTATAGATTTTTTAAATTTTGATCTTTTAACATTTCCAAGTGCTTGTCAATTGTTTTTTTGTCTTGTCTTATGGCAGGGCCGGTTTGAGAATTTTCAGGACCAATATCAATTGCTTTTTGGTAGGTTTCATTAATTAAGAGATTAAAAAAATGGAAGGGAATATTGTGTTTTTTTGAAAGTTCACTTACAAGATGCAGTATATGGTTACCAAAATTATTTATGAATACAGCAATCATGTGAATTAGAGCTCTGTTTTCGGAGTTAAACAAATATGGATCCCCGCCTAATGATTTTGCCAAATTTTTGAGTAGGGGTTGATCATTAGGATCTGAGGTTTCAATGCAAAAAGGAAGATTTTCAAAACTTAAATCTCGCTCTTTTGTAAAACTTTGTAAAGGGTAAAACACGGCTCTCCTTGACGAACCCCGCAGTCGGTTTAAATGCATTCCTCCTGCACAATGAGCAATCAATGCTTCACTTTGAATATTCTCACTAACTGTTTCAATTGCATCGTCACTGACACATATTAAATATAAATCTGCAGTTTTGAGTTGAGATATTTGGTTGGTCACTGCTAATTTATTTTTTGCAAAATCCAGCTTTTTCAATGATCTATTATACCATTGGATTAAATTTATATCCTTAGATTGCATGAATTGCCTGTAGAAATGAAATCCCAAATTACCAGCTCCTAATAATACAACTTTTGTCATTGATCAAAAATACACAAAGAAATTTTTTCCCAAGTTTAAAAAAACCAAATCCTCTACTTAATAGTTGCTATTTTCACTTAACAATCAATTCTTTGCTATGACATTCTTGATAAAATATACTTAATTATTAGACAACTTAAGGGAAACATACTCTTTGTGCGGAAACATAAACAGATCATATAAATCATCTGTTTGATTTTTAATTTGGTCTTTTCAAGTTATTATAATTCAATCCCAACAGGTATCTTTGCACTGAATATGACGATGTGAAGATTGAGATGAAAGAAAAAATCCTAAAATATTTATTTTCGAATCAGTTGATGGCTATGCTGTTTATTGCTTTTTCAACAGCAATGGCATTTGGAACTTTTATAGAAAGCTGGTATAGTACTGATACTGCTAAAATATGGGTTTATAATGCGTGGTGGTTTGAATTGATTTTAACCCTTTTTATGCTTAATTTTTTTGGAAACATTTTCAAATATAGACTCTTAAGAAAGGAGAAATGGGCTATTCTGATGATACATTTGTCCTTTATTATGATAATTTTTGGTGCTTTTATTACTCGATATTTTGGATATGAAGGGGTTATGCCCATACGAGAGGGTTCGATTGAAAACACCTTTTTGTCAGATAAAACTTATTTAACGGTTTTTGTTGAGGGTGAGATCAATGGAGTCCCGCAGCGTAAAACTTTAGAAAAGGATTTTATTTTTTCAGAGTATGTTAACAATTTTTTTGAATGGGAAAAAGAATTTAATGGTCAGCCTTTTTCCATTAGATTTGAAAATTATTTAGAGGATGTTAGTGAACAACTAGTATTGGACGATTCCGGTGATCGTTACATAAAAATTGTCGAATCTTCAGACGGAAGCCGTCACGATCATTCTCTGAAAGAGGGTGAGGTTGCCAATATTCATAACATACTTTTTACACTTAATAACCCCATTGAGGGTGCTGTAAATATTCGTTCTGATTCAGGCTTGCATTTCATCACAACTCCCTTTGATGGTACTTATCTTAGGATGGCCGATCAACAGACCGGAGAATTTCAAAAGGGGGTTGAGCAGGAACTACAATTACGCTCATTATACAATATTAGGGGGTTTCAGTTCGTAATTCCTGAGCCACCATTGAGAGGAAAATTTGATTGGGTAAAGTCTGAAGAGGGTGCCCCAGGTGTTCAAGACGCATTACGACTATCTGCTACCACCAAAGGAAAAACAGAATCTATTACTGTTTTAGGGGGAAAGGGAATCGTTAACAATATGAAAAAAATTAAACTGGGTGGACTCGATTTTTATTTCAAATATGGATCCAAAAGATTGGAATTACCTTTTGCTATTCGACTTAACGATTTTATTGCGGAAAAATATCCAGGTACAGAAAAAAGTTATTCCTCCTTTATGAGTAAAATAACTGTAGAGGAGCAGAATGCTTTCGATTATGATATCTATATGAATCATGTATTAGATCATAAAGGGTATCGTTTTTTTCAAGCATCATTTGACCCTGATGAAAAAGGTACAGTTCTATCAGTGAACCATGATTTTTGGGGGACTTGGGTTACTTATATAGGTTATATACTTCTCTATCTGAGCATGATGGCTATTTTCTTTCTTGGAAAAACTAGATTTAAGGATTTGTCAAATGCTTTGGAAAAAATCAAACAGAAAAAGAAAACTCTTGCTTCAATTTTATTTTTAATGGGGTTTTTGAGTATAAATGCTCAACAACACAATCATGTACCATTGAATAATTTTGACTTTGACTCCGTTGTTAGGGCAAATATTACTCCCAAAGAACATGCGCACAAGTTTGGAAGCTTGGTCATACAAGATTTGGGAGGAAGAATGAAACCAGCTAACACTTTTTCCTCTGAATTGCTTAGAAAGGTTAGTAAAAAAGACCATTACGGAGAGCTAAATGCCGATCAGGTTATGATGTCGATTGTCGAAAGTCCCGCCTTATGGTACAATGTTCCTATAATCTATCTTAAGAGAGGTAACGATAGTCTTCGAAAAATTGTTGGAGTAGATTCTAAACAAAAATATACCTCATTGGTTTCTTTTTTTGACAATCAAGGTAATTATAAAATTTCTTCTCAACTGGAGGGTGCCTACAGGGCTGCTATTCCCAATCAATTCCAAAAGGATTTTATTGAGGTTGATAAGAGAGTAAACCTATTATATTCCGCACTTGAGGGTAAAATTTTAAGGGTTTTTCCAATTCCCGGTGATCCTTCTAACAAGTGGGTGTCTTACCCCGAGTTGAATGAAGTCTCTTTTAGAGGAAAGGATTCTTTATATGTACAAAACATTTTACCCCTTTATTTTAATGCCCTTAGGCTGGCTAGAAAAGATGGGGACTACACCCAGGCCAATAACCTTCTTGAAAGCCTTGAGGGGTTTCAGAAGAAATTTGGAGGTGCTGTTATACCCTCGCAAGACAAAATTGAAGCTGAAATCCTTTATAATCAATACGATATTTTTAAAAAACTCTTTAGCTGGTACCTTTATGCTGGACTGTTACTTTTTATCTTATTGATTGTTAAAATTTTCAGGGATAGTAGAATTTTGAAATTTAGCATCAATTTTTTTAAGGTCAGTGTCCTGCTCCTTTTCCTGTTGCATACCGTAGGTCTTGTTTTTCGATGGTTTATATCAGGTCACGCGCCATGGAGTGACGCATACGAATCTATGATATATGTGGCTTGGGCCACCATGTTTTTTGGATTGATTTTTGGAAGAAAGTCCGATTTAACTATTGCTGCCACCGCTTTTGTTTCCTCTATGGTGTTGATGATAGCCCATTGGAACTGGATGGATCCTTCTATTGCTAATTTACAGCCTGTTTTAGATAGTTACTGGTTGATGATTCATGTAGCTGTAATCGTTGGAAGTTATGGACCTTTTGCTCTAAGTATGATTCTTGGTTCTGTGGTACTTTTTTTAATTTCCATCGCAGGGAAAAAAAATAAAGAAAAAATAGATTTAAACATAAAAGAACTAACTATTATAAATGAACTTTCTTTAACCGTTGGCCTGATCATGCTTACCATAGGAAATTTTCTGGGTGGTATGTGGGCCAATGAAAGTTGGGGTCGTTATTGGGGTTGGGATCCAAAAGAGACATGGGCCTTGATTAGTATTTTAATTTATGCTTTTGTAATTCATATGCGGTTTGTTCCTGGTTTAAGGGGAAACTGGACTTTTAACTTTATGAGTATAGTAGCCTTTGCAAGCATATTAATGACTTACTTTGGAGTAAATTTTTATTTGGTCGGCTTGCATTCCTATGCAAGTGGTGATAAAATCATAACACCAAATTTTGTTTACTATTCCATCCTAATTGTTGCACTATTGGGCGCACTTTCTTATTGGAGGTACAAAAAAATTTTTAAACATTGAAATTACAGCTGATTAAGTGCTTTTGTTTACAATTAAAAATCTAAATTATCAAACCTTGAATGTTTCGACAAATAGATATTGACCAATCCGTTATTAATGCTTTCAAGGGCATTTTCTTCATCATCATGAGAACTTACATGTCAAATCCTTTAACTATAACTAATTAATTTAATTACTTATTATAATTGTCAGTAGCGATTTGATTCACACAAATCATTTTATTAAGAAGCATAATTTGGACTTGATATGTATTCAAAACATTCCAGGTCGAAAAAGGGTATTGCTGCCAATAGATGATCGAATATGTCAGACATGATGCGTTCATAATTCACCCAAACTTTATCTTTGACAAATACATATATCTCCATTGGAACCCCATGGGGAGTTGGAGCCAATTGTCTGACCATAACCGTTAACTCATCGTTAATCTCAGGATGATTTTGGAGGTAAGCTAAAGCATACCTTCGGAATAGTCCAATATTGGTCATATTCCTACCGTTAAGTAGAAGGGATTTATCAGCTTTGATGGATTTGTTTTCTTCTTCAATTTCTTTTTTTCTTTTAGAAATGTAGGGGGAAATTCGTTCTATCTTTGAAAACTTATTTAGATCCTGTTCGTCTACAAAATGAATGCTTGACACTCGGATCAGCAGCGCGCGTTTAATTCTTCTTCCACCTGATTCGCTCATGCCTCTCCAGTTGACAAAGGAATCTGAAACCAATTTATAAGTAGGAATAGATGTAATGGTATTGTCAAAGTTTTGAACTTTGACAGTTGATAGATTGATCTCAATCACATCTCCATCTGCATTGTAACTCTTCATAGTAATCCAATCACCAATTCTAACAGTATCGTTTATGGTGACCTGAATACTGGCAACAAAACCGAGAATAGAGTCTTTAAAAATTAAAATTATAACAGCCGATAGTGCTCCCAAAGTGGCTAAAAAAGTACCAATGTCTTTTCCCGACAAAATCGAGAAAATAAACATGATCCCAATAAACCAAACAAAAATCATCACGACTTGGATGTAGCTATCAATCGGTTTATTTTTAAAATTTTCAAGTGTTTTGAAAAAGTCTTTGAAAGAGTTTAATAATCTCCTAACTAAGATTATTGAGACAATTGTACTGAAAACCTCTAAAAGAGATATTACTGGTTTTTCGATAAGAGGAAAGGATTTCAAAAACTGGGGTAGTAAACCCATCAAAAGTAAAAGTGGAGGAAACAAGGATAGAGTCTCTGGAATTTTATTTTTAATTAAGAAATCATCAAACTTAGATTTTGTCCTTTTTGAAATATTTGAAAAAATTAATCTGAAGAGTCGCTTCACAATCATCCAAAAAATTAAAGCTATCAACACGATTATCAATACATATGTGATAGCCTCCAAATAATCTGTGATGGTGGAGTTAATTCCTAAGCGATTGAATAATTCCTGCAGTAGTTTACGCATAAGATTTGAATAATAAATTACTAAAGTAATTTAAAATATACTTTTGAACCTCATTGAGTATGCAAGAATAAAAAAAACCCCTACAAGAGGGGTTTAAAATTAGTTTGATTAGACTTATAGAATGGTAATCGGAATTTCCACTCTGACATTCCCCCAGCCGCCATGAAGAACTGCTTTGTCTCCGTTACCACTAAAAGCAAGAGAAAAAGCTTCTAAGTACTCAGTTGATTCCAGAACTGGCACTTCAAGTCTAGCAACGTCTTTAGATTGGTCGTATCCGTATGCTCCCCAAACGTATTTTGCAGAATTGATAATTATCTCAGAGGAGTTGTCTTTTGGATATGAGTACATTGTGTATGTTCCGGCTTTGATAATTTTATCGCCCAATTTGATTGGTTTATTGAGTCTTATCTCTGTCGCTTCATTGGCTCCCGTTCTCCATATTTTATAGGAAGGAACCACATCTTCTAGATTTCTTCCTCTCAATTGAGGACGACTGTAGGTTATTACAATAGCCTTATCTGTGTCTCGATTTGAGGGAGGATAAAATGCTCGATCCATAGGACTTTTGTCCAAACCTTTAAAGTTTTGAGCTTGGGTAAGAGTTGCACAGATAAGTAGAATGATAAAGAATAGATTTTTCATTTTTTTAATTTTTTGGTATTAAAATATTTTAGTAATGACAAGTGTGTAAATTCATTTCATTAAGTGATGGAATAGATTCGCAAATTTTAAATTTCTACCCTTTTTTTAGCACTAGTTAAACTGTAGAAGATCGAGTTTTGCAAAACTTATATATTCGACTTTACATTTTAAAACTAAATTAATTTTTAATAATAGATTAATTTTAAAGTTAAAAAGTTTTTACAAACTATAGACATCTTAAAACATACATTTGAATCATTTTACCTCAAATAGTGTATTTCCAGAGCGGAAACTTTCGAGATGATAATATCCTCTTTCAGGCTTATATTGTGTAAGTATACCATTAATAAAAAGTTTATTATTTCCTTTCAAGGCAGGAATCAAAATGTCACCACTTACTCCTCCCGGCAAATTGACTTTTAATTTATAAACACTCCCAGCTTGTCGGCATTCTACAGAGACTTTTCCTGTGATAAAACTAGTTTTGAGGGATGCAAATTCAAGTTTTCCAATTTTAGGATGAATTTTGATATGTTTTGCCCCAGGAGTCAAAGGGGCAACCCCCATCATTTTTCTTACAATTATGTTGGCAGGGGCTCCACCCCAAGCATGGTTTAAATCCAAATTGGGTTTATATCTTTTGTCCCAGGCCTCCATGGTGATGGTTGATCCATATCGGATCATATTGTACCAGCTTCTATCTGTTTTTGCAACCATCAGGCCTATGGCATGATCCGCAGCGCCGTGATCAAAAAGACCCTCCAGTAAAATTTGTGAACCATAGACACTACAGGACATGTTTTTTTGCGCCACATAAGTCACTACATTATATATGTCCTTTTGTGGGATCAGCCCAAAAGTCAGCGCAAACATATTGGCGTGTTGAGATTTGTGGTCTGTATCTTCCCCATCATTGATCAAACCAGTGTTTTTATCCTGAAAGGTTTCCAGATATGCTTTTTTGACTTTTTCACTGCGTGTTTGAAATAAGCTTTGATCCTCCTTGTTATCCAGATCAATGGCAATTTTTTCCATTATTTTCAAAGCTCCATAATACAAGGCATTTACCACTGCATTGTAGGTTTGATAAACATAACCATCGTTTTCTCCCGGATGTTCTTTTTCTGTTCCTGTAAAATGCTTAAGGTTCTCATAACCCCCGGGAGGCTGAGCTTGAGGCCAGTCGACAATGTCTCTTAGGTTGTTGTTTTTTCCCCAATGATTTTTGTGTAATTTTTCAAAAAAGGCATCTGTTTGTTTACCGGTCAAAGTGCTGATAAGACCTGTATCATCGGACAAGTCCATTAATGTTTTTATTTTTAACTCATCATAGTATTTTATAATGAAGCGATTGTCTCCGGTATAGAGATAATCATACCAGGCCAT
>CAJWAY010000052.1 GCA_913020685.1 uncultured Flavobacteriaceae bacterium | reverse complement strand
TAGGACGCCAGGTTTTCATCCTGGAAAGAGGGGTTCGACTCCCCTACGGGCTACATGCTTTTAAAATAGTTATATGGCAAATCACAAGTCTGCATTAAAAAGAATTCGTTCTAACGACAAAAAACGATTACGTAATAGATTTCAACATAAAACAGCAAGAAATGCTATTCGAAAGTTAAGGAGTCTCACCACAAAAAAAGAGGCAAATAAACAATTTCCAGAAGTAGTCTCTTTGGTGGATAAGTTAGCAAAAAAGAACATTATTCATGCTAATAAAGCAGCAAACATTAAGTCTAAGCTGGCCAGGTTTGTAGCTTCCTTGTAACTAATAATCAAAAACCTTCCAAATTGGAAAGTTTTTTATGAATTCATTGAAATTAGAAACTCTTCGTTATTTTTAGTCTTTATAAAACGATCATTTATGAATTCCATTGCTTCAACGGGATTCATGTCGGCTAAATATTTCCTCATAATCCACATTCGTTGTATAGTGTTTTCGTCCAGTAACATGTCATCGCGGCGGGTACTGGAAGAGATCAAATCGATTGCAGGGAAAATCCTGCGGTTAGCAATCCTTCGGTCGAGTTGCAATTCCATATTACCAGTTCCTTTGAATTCCTCAAAAATAACCTCATCCATTTTGGATCCTGTTTCTGTCAGAGCAGTGGCAATTATAGACAAAGAACCTCCTCTTTCAATGTTACGGGCAGCACCAAAGAATCTTTTTGGTTTGTGTAATGCGTTGGCATCCACACCACCACTTAGAATTTTACCTGATGCAGGTTGAACAGTATTGTAGGCTCGTGCCAATCGAGTTATTGAATCAAGTAAAATTACTACATCATGTCCACATTCTACCATTCTTTTGGCTTTTTCGAGTACGATATTGGCAACTTTTACGTGTCGGTCAGCAGGTTCATCAAAAGTTGAAGCCACTACCTCACCATCCACATTTCTTTGCATATCTGTTACCTCTTCAGGTCTTTCGTCAATCAATAAGATCAACTGGTATACCTCAGGATGATTGGCCGCAATAGCATTGGCAATATCTTTTAGGAGCATAGTTTTACCAGTCTTGGGCTGTGAAACTATCATCCCCCTCTGACCCTTACCTACAGGGGAGAACAAATCAATGATTCTTGTTGATATAGTACTTTGTTTTTCAGCTATATTGAATTTTTCATCGGGAAAAAGAGGGGTTAAATGCTCAAAAGAAACTCGATCTCTTACCACTTTAGGATCAAGACCATTAATTTTGTCTACCTTAATCAATGGAAAATATTTTTCACCTTCTTTTGGGGGACGAACTGTTCCTAATACCGTGTCACCTGTTTTTAATCCAAATAATCGAATTTGGGATTGTGAGACATAGACATCGTCTGGAGAGGATAGGTAATTAAAGTCGGAAGACCTAAGAAACCCATATCCCTCTTGCATCATTTCTAAAACTCCCTCTGTATTAATTATACCCTCAAATTCAAAATCTGGTTCTCGATATCGATTACGGTTATCTCGATTGTGATTAACTTCTTGGGGCTCTTTTTTTCTTTTTGGGTTGTTGTATTTTGAGTAACTCTGGTTTTGTTTTTGTTGAATACTAGGATCTTTTTTATCAGATTTTTGTTGCTCCAGTTTATCCTCAACTTTTAATTTGGGGTTTTCATTCTTTAAATTTTCATTGAACTTTTTATCTGGGACTTTTTGCTCATTAACTTTAGCAACAGAATCTATCTTACCTTTTACGGGTGGCTTGTTATCTTTAACTTCTATAGGCGAAGCAGCTACCGTGTCAATGATTTGATAAATTAGTTCCATTTTTTTTAGACCGGTAAGTCTTCTGACTCCAACGGATTTGGCAATTTCCTGTAATTCAGAAAGTTTTTTACTTTTTAGAGATTCTATCTCGTACATTAGTTGAGATTAAAGAGATTAGTAAGAAATAAATGAAAGATATTTTTTGAAAGTGAAGGGAGTATTATAATTCTCCTTCCGCAATATTACAAATTTTATTTTTAAATTAGTGTTTTATTGAAAAAACTTAGCCCTTTTAAAAATTTAGCTAATGATCCAGCGTATTCAAACGGTTTTTTTGTTTATGATTGCCATGGTATCTATCATCAGTTTTTTTTTCTTGCCTCCCCTTGATTTTTTCATATTTGATTTTGTGGTTCCAATTATTTTGAAATTCTATATCATTCTAACTAGTTCATTAGCCTTTTTATCCCTAATGATTTTCAAAAACAGAAAAACCCAATTGATTATCAATCGTTTGCATTTTTTTCTTCAAGTTGCAATGACAGGAGTTTTGATGTTTGGATTGTTCAATGCAGATGAGTTGAATTCTTTTTTACTCTGGTTGTTGATGCCCTTACAGTCAATGGTATTATTGATTTTGAGCAGTAAGGCAATCCAAAAGGACGAAGATCTAATACGTTCTATTGATCGTTTGCGCTAAACTTCCCCTTTGACCCAATTCTACAACCTCTAAATTTTCAATTTTTCCCTGATTAAGCTCAAACCGTAACAGGGTCCTCAATTTGTGAAACCCCTGAATACCACTGGCCCCAGGATTCATGTGTAAAAGATTGTTTTTACGATCTTGAATTACCTTGAGTATGTGGGAATGGCCACAAATATAAAGCTTTGGTTTTTCTTCAAGAATGAGTTTTTTTACTTTAGGATTGTATTTTCCAGGGTGCCCTCCAATGTGAGTCATTACAACCTTTACCCCTTGGCAGCTGAATATTTGATTCACAGGAAATTGACTTCTCAATTCCTGTCCATCAATGTTTCCATAAACACCTCTTAGTGGTTTTAATTTTGAAATTTCATCAGTAACATCAGCTGATCCAATATCTCCGGCATGCCATACTTCATCGGTATTATTTATGTATTTGATGATCTTTTGATCTAAATAACCGTGGGTATCAGATAGTAGTAAGATTTTTTTCAAAAGTAATTTTTATTTATGTATCAAAGATATTTGATTTTTCACTTTTTTAAACCACTTTTTTCTTTTCATTAAAACAATATCTTTGTGATTTCAATGGAATTAACAAGATATTTTATTGAGTTATCATATGATGGATCGGCCTATCATGGGTGGCAACGCCAAACTAATGCGATCAGTGTTCAGCAAGTCTTGGAGGAGGCTTTAAGCAGGCTGGCTAGAAATAGTATTAGTCTTTTGGGAGCAGGCAGGACCGATACCGGAGTTCATGCCCTACAGATGTATGCGCATTTTGATGTATTGCAGAAAATTGCTAACACCAGAGAACTCGTTTTTCATTTAAATGGTTTTCTAAAAGATGATATCTCTATTAAAGGAATAAGGCAGGTTCAAGCAAATGCAAATGCTCGTTTCGATGCTACTGCTCGACACTATGAATATCATATTTCTACGGCGAAAGACCCCTTTCATTCACAATTTCATTATTACTTAAAAAATAAACCAGACATTGATATGATGAATGAGGCGGCAAAAACTCTTTTGCTTCATCAGGATTTTGAGTGTTTTTCTAAGACAAATACCGATGTAAAAACTTTTCTATGTAAAATAAAAAAAGCAGTTTGGAAACAAGAGGGGTCCTCTTTGATTTTTTACATCTCCTCCAATAGGTTTTTGAGAAATATGGTTAGATCCATAGTAGGAACACTTTTAGAAGTAGGTTACAAAAAGAGAAAAGTTGAAGATATGGAGGATTTGATAAAGAGAAAAGACAGACGACGAGCTGGATTTTCTGTTCCCGCACATGGGTTATATCTGAGTCGTATTGATTACCCTAAAAATATATTTATTGACTGATGGTAAACGGAAAAGGGAACATATTTGATATAAAATTATTTTCCAAGTTGATGATATATGTAAAGCCTTACAAAAAGACTTATTACTTTGTCATGACTTCTGCAATAATTTTGGCAGGTTTTTCTGCGTTGACTCCTTATTTATTGAAAATTACTGTAGACGACTATATTCGTTTAAAGGATTTTGATGGAATGATTTTTTTGATTGGAATGATGCTAATTGCGCTCTTTTCAGAGGTGATTTTTCAATTTCTTTTTGTATTCTTTGCTAACTGGTTAGGACAAAATGTTATTCGTGATTTAAGGGTGGTCTTGTTCAAGAAGATCGTTGGGTTTAAAATGGCTTATTTTGATAAGTCAGCTGTAGGAAGATTGGTGACCCGAGCTGTAAACGATATAGAAACTATAGCGAGTATTTTTTCACAGGGCTTATTTATGATCGTTGCAGATTTTCTCAAAATGGCAGTTGTTATATTTATTATGTTATTTATTGACTGGGAACTTTCTTTGATTGTCTTTTCAGTTCTTCCTATTATAATATATGCAACAAGAATCTTTCAGAAATCCATGAAGACTGCATTTGAAGAAGTTCGTTTTCAAGTAGCAAACTTAAACTCTTTTATACAGGAGAGAATCACAGGCATGCAAATAGTCCAGCTATTTCATCGAGAAAAAATTGAATATGAATATTTTGTATCTATCAATGAAAAGCATAAAAAGGCCTGGTTAAAAACTGTTTGGTACAACTCCATTTTCTTTCCCATTGCTGAGATATCCTCATCAATCACCTTGGGCTTATTGGTTTGGTATGGAGGTTTGAATTTGGTCACAGGCGGTTCCATTTCAATGGGTACAATTTTTTTATTCATTCAAATGTCACAGATGCTTTTCCGTCCTTTACGCCACATAGCTGATAAGTTTAACACCTTGCAAATGGGAATGGTTGCTGCAGATCGTATATTTAAGATTATCAAAACCGAAAGTCAGGTATTGGATAACGGACAATGGAGTCCTAAAAAAATTCAGGGTAAAATTAGAATTGATGGCTTGAGGTTCTCTTATATTGAAGGGGAAGAGGTAATTAAAGGAATTGATTTGGACATTCAACAGGGGGAAAAAATCGCCATCGTAGGGTCAACCGGTGCTGGTAAGTCAACTTTAATCAACTTAATTACAAGATTTTATGAATTTGAAAAAGGAGAGATTTATTTTGATAATCGATCTATTAAAGATTTCACGCTTCAATCGTTAAGAGAACATGTGGGTATCGTACTACAAGATGTGTTTTTGTTTGCCGATACAATTTTTAACAACATAACACTTTATAACCCGAATGTGACAAGATCAATGGTTTATTTAGCGGCAAAACAAATAGGGGTGCATGATTTTATTGAATCTCTTCCTGGAGGATATGATTATAATGTAAAGGAAAGAGGGGTTATGCTTTCCTCTGGTCAGCGACAATTGATTGCCTTTTTAAGGATTTATATTGCCAACCCAAGTATATTAATATTGGATGAAGCAACTTCATCGATAGATTCTCATTCAGAAGAATTGATCAAAAATGCAACCTATAAAATTACTTCTAACAAAACCTCTATACTCATTGCACACCGCCTTTCCACAATAAAAAATGCTGACCGCATTGTAGTTATGGATTCTGGAAAAATAGTAGAGATTGGTTCGCACAAAGAGCTATTGGGGATCAAAAATGGATTTTACTCTCAATTGTACAAAATTCAGTTCTTAGAGGTCGCTGTATGATCTATAGTGAAAGATCTTCATTTAATATTCGCATTAAGTCATCAATGCTTTTAAACTTACAAAAGTTACCATCTTTAATATAAGATATTTTACCACTTTGTTCAGATATTACTAATACTACCGCATCTGTTTTTTCACTTATCCCAATGGCTGCCCTATGGCGAAGTCCAAATCTAGAGGGAATAGATGCGGATTCAGATACAGGAAGTACTACCCTGGTAGCTATAATAAAATTATTTTTTACTATAACTGCTCCATCGTGTAGTGGGCTATTTTTAAAAAATATTGTTTCTAAAATTTGCCCACTTAGTTCGATATTGGCTTCGTCTCCCGTATTGTGTAAAAAATCCAGATTGTTCTCTCTTTCGAGTACTATAATGGCCCCTGTTTTTTCATTAGCCATTTTATTACAGGCACTTAATAAAGCTTTAAGATCAATATTTAGTGATCCTTGATCTTGATTTAGAAAATTAAAATAACGCACAACACTACGCTTTGAGGCAAAATTGGTAGAACCAATCAAGAGTAAAAACTTTCGGATCTCTTGCTGAAATACGACAATCAATGCAAAAAATCCAACACTAATAAACTTACCCAAGATATTACTCAAAACATCCAAGTTTAGAATGTCCGTCAGTTTCCAAATAACATAAAAGATGACTATGCCTATAAAAATATTTATGGCAACCGTTCCTTTGACTAGTCTGTAGGCATAAAATAGAAGCAAGCCGACCAAAAGAATGTCAAGAATGTCGATAAAGCTAAAGTCTAGAAAATCAATTTTGTCCAATGCTGCTTTTTTGTAAAATTATAAAACTATCTGAGGGCTTGCAATAATTCGATACATTCTTTAGCTTGTTTTACGTCGTGAACTCTCAGAATATTAGCCCCTTTAGATAAAGCAATTGTGTTTAGAACTGTGGTTCCGTTGAGGGCTTTATCGGCTGTTACACCCAACTTTTTGTAAATCATGGATTTTCTTGATATTCCAACTAGTACCGGAAGTTCTAGACTTTGGAATAAATCCAGGTGATTCATTAACTCATAGTTGTGTTCTAAAGTTTTTCCGAATCCAAAACCGGGATCTATAATAACGTCATTGATACCGTTGCGGTATGCTTGCTGAATTTTTTCGGAAAAATAATAGAGTACTTCTTGAACAACATTATCGTACTTTGGATTTTTTTGCATGTCTTTTGGGGTTCCCAAAAGATGCATCAGCACATAGGGAACATTTTTTTCACCAACGGTTTGCATCATTTTGGCATCAAACTGACCTCCAGAAATATCATTGATCATCACCGCCCCTCTGTTGAGACATCCCTCTGCTACAGCAGACCGATAGGTGTCAATGGAAAAAAACTGTTTGGGAAAGCTTTCTATTAGTTTTTCCAAAATGTTAAAAAGTCTTTTTTTCTCTTCCTCCTCAGTGATTTCTTCTGCACCGGGTTGGGTACTGCAAGCACCCAAGTCAATAAAGTAAGCTCCTTCACTAATCATTTTCTCGGTTTGCATCAATGCTTGGTCTTCGGCATTGAATTTGCCACCGTCATAAAACGAATCAGGGGTTAAATTGAGTATTCCCATGATTTTGGGCTGTGATAGATCAATCAGCTCCCCTTTGATATTAATGGTCATGATGTGGTTTAAATTGTTTTAAACTTTTAATAATGCTCTTTACAGAGTTAAAAAAAATATCGAAATTTACGCCAAAGATAAATAAACGTATGACATCCACACCCGAACAATATCAAAGGGTAATGAAGATTTGTCAGTCGCTGTTTGCGAAAAAGATGACGGATTATGGTAGTGCTTGGCGAATACTGCGTCTTCCTTCATTGACAGATCAAATTTTTATTAAGGCCCAAAGAATAAGAGGCTTACAGACCAATACTTCCCAAAAAGTGGATGAGGGTGAAGTTTCTGAGTTTATAGGGGTCATCAATTACTCCCTGATGGCTTTGATTCAATTAGAGTTGGGTGTATCTGATTCACCCGATTTGAATACCGAACAAGCCCTGGTTCAATATGATAAACAATCAAAAGTGGTTTATGCTCTAATGATGGACAAAAATCACGACTACGGTGAGGCATGGCGTGACATGCGGGTGAGCTCTCTAACGGATTTGATTTTGCAAAAATTGATGCGTGTCAAGCAAATAGAGGGCAACGATGGCAAAACCAGTGTAAGTGAAGGGATTGATGCCAATTATAAAGACATTGTCAACTATGCTGTATTTGCTTTAATTCACCTAAAGGCTTTTGAAGAATAGATGTTAAGGAACTTACTCTCAAAACTTTTTTATGCCTTTTTAACCCTTTTTGGGGTTGTGAGTTTGGTATTTTTCCTTTTTAATGTCTTACCTGGTGATCCTGCGCAAATGATGTTGGGTCAGAATGAAAGCAGTGATCAATTGGCATTGGTTAAAAAAAAATATGGTTTTGACCTCCCTTTATCCAAGCAATACTTCCTATATCTCAATGATTTGTCTCCTCTATCGATGCATTCAACAGATCAAAATGATCTTTCTTATTTCTCTAAAGAAAAATATAGTGCTTTTCCACTAATTCATGACAATAATTATGTTTTGACCATCAAATTGCCATATCTGAGAACATCTTATCAAAAAAGGGGGAAAAAAGTTTCTGAAGTTATTTCCGAAACTTTACCCAACACTCTGATTTTGGCAGTTGCTTCAATTTCTATCGCAATTGTTTTTGGGATTTTATTGGGAGTTTTATCAACATTGTTATACAACACATGGATTGATCGGTGGTTGCAATTCATCAGTACCCTAGGAATGAGCGTTCCTTCTT
>CAJWAY010000051.1 GCA_913020685.1 uncultured Flavobacteriaceae bacterium | reverse complement strand
TTTTCTCCTCCTTTTACTGGAACTGGAATTCCCCAATCCAGATCACGTGTAACTGCTCGGGCCTTCAAACCATTATCAATCCAGGACTTTACCTGACCATAAACATTTGGTTTCCAATCTAATTTATGCCCCTTAATAATCCATTCTTCTAAAAATTTTTCATACCGATCTAAAGGTAAATACCAATGCTTAGTTTTCCGTAATTCCGGTTTAGAACCACTAATTGTTGATTTAGGATTGAGAAGTTCACTAGAACTTAAACTGCTTCCACAATTTTCACATTGATCACCATATGCTTCAGTATTTTGACATATTGGGCATGTTCCTTTAATAAAACGATCTGCTAAAAATTGCTGTGCCTCAGGATCAAAAAGTTGTTCGGAATCTTTTTCTTCAAAAATATTTTTTTGATGCAAATCTTTAAAAATTTCTTGAGCTGTTTCTCTGTGAATAGGGAGTGAAGTTCGAGAATAATTGTCAAAAGAAATACCAAAGGCTTCAAATGAATTGCGAATTAATTTATCATAATAATCGATTATTTGTTTAGGAGATTTATTTTCCTTTTTTGCTTTTAATGAAATTGCAACACCGTGTTCGTCACTTCCACAAATAAAAGCAACATCTTTTCCTTTACCTCTTAGATAACGAGCATAAATATCTGCAGGAATATAAACCCCTGCCAAGTGGCCTATGTGAATAGGGCCATTTGTATATGGTAGGGCTGCTGTAATAGTATATCGTTTGGGCATTATGACATATTCAATTTTCAAAAGTAAGCAAAACTCCACCCTTTTTGAGATTTAAAGGCGTCATAATCAGTCATTTTTTTTAAATAATAATATAGACATTTCAACTTATAGAAATGTTTTATTTACAACATTTTGTTTTAAAATTTTAATTTTGTTAAATTAATATTATTTCTCTATTAAAATCATGAAAACAATTTCCTCAGCAGTAAATGAATACATTAAGTCAAAACCATACCTGTCTTCTGCTCTTGCAGATGGCATAATAAATCTAACCTCTTTAGCAAGAAATATTCATGCAGATATTGAATCTACAATGAATAAATCAGTAAATCAGGGTGCAATAATTATGGCTCTTAAAAGAGTTTCTGATGATGCGAGCTTCATGCTAACAAAAAAAATTATTAGAATTCTGAAAAATTTAGGCGATATTACAGTAAGGTCATCATTAGTAGATTATGGTTTCTTACTATCAGATTCATTACTGTTGACTCAAGCCAATCTCTTGAAAGAAATTGAGTATAAGAAGGATGTTTTTTACACATCTTCTAGAGGCGTCGCAGAAAGTAATATCGTAGTTAGTCAAAATATTGTTCCTCTGGTAGACGAATTATTTAAAAACGAAATTTGTCACACCAAATTAGAGGATTTATCTTCGATTACAATTAAACTCCCCAGCGATAATGTAAAAATACCAGGGATATATTATTTTATTTTTCAACGCCTTTCCTGGGAGGGTGTCAATATAACAGAAGTAATTTCCACTTCTAATGAATTTACTATTCTGGTTGATGAAGATGAAGTAGATATTGCTTTTAAAGTTATCAAAAATCTCAAAGGCCTTTAAATTTTTAATACTAATTTATCAAGTAATATAATTAGACTTTTAACATTTTTAATTTCTCTGATGGAAAGGAGGAGTTTAGGTCCATTTGCGGTGTTTTTTTCTTTGAGTTGCATTTGTTCTGGGGAGCTTTGAATTTGATTTAATAAGAAACTAAACCCCTCACTTTGGAAAAAATTACTTTGTTGATCAGATAGAAAGTAGCACAAACAGCTTCCTTTTTTTAAGATTAACCGTTCCATACCTAACTGAATAGCAATCCATTTTAAACGTACCGATTCAATCAACTCTTTTGCGGCATCGGGAAGTGCTCCGAAACGATCCTGCAGTTTAGCTTCAAATGCTTCGAGTTCTTGGGTTGTTTTTAACTGACTCAATTCTTGATAAAGGGCAAGACGTTCTTTGACAATATTGACATAATCATCAGGGATATAAATTTCCATATCCGTATCAATTTGAACCTCTTTAACATAAGTTTTGATCTGATCGTTTTCCTCGGATTCATAGAGGGATTTAAACTCATTTTCTTTCAGCTCGTCTATGGCTTGTTGTAAAATTTTCTGATAGGTCTCAAAGCCCATTTCATTGATAAACCCACTTTGTTCTCCCCCCAAAAGATCACCTGCACCACGGATCTCCAAATCTTTCATAGCAATTTGGATACCAGAACCAATGGCTGAAAATTGCTCGATGGTTTTAATCCTTTTTTGAGCATCCGTATTCATCACACTATAGGGAGGGGTGATGAAATAACAAAAGGCTTTTTTATTGCTCCTGCCTACACGACCTCGCATTTGGTGCAGATCACTAAGTCCAAAATTGTTGGCATTGTTAATGAAGATGGTATTGGCATTGGGCACATCTAAACCGTTTTCAATAATGGTAGTAGCAATTAAAATATCGTATTCTCCATTCATAAACCGCAACAAGGTTTGCTCCAGTTTTCGCCCTTCCATTTGACCATGACCCACTGCTATTCGCGCATCAGGAACAAGACGTTGTAAGAGGCCAGCCATTTCCATAATATTTTCAACACGGTTGTTTATAAAAAAGACCTGTCCTCCGCGTTGCAATTCATATAGGATTCCATCTCGAATTTGAGTTTCGCTAAAACGAACAACTTCACTATCTATAGGATATCGGTTAGGAGGAGGTGTGGCAATTACTGACAGATCCCTTGCGGCCATTAGGCTGAATTGAAGCGTTCTGGGAATGGGTGTGGCGGTTAGAGTCAGAACATCTATGTTGGCTTTTAGAGATCGAATTTTCTCTTTGACTGCTACGCCAAATTTTTGCTCCTCATCAACGATCAATAGACCCAAATCGTGAAAAATCACATTTTTACTAACCAATTGGTGTGTTCCAATTAAAATGTCAATTTTTCCATCTGCCAAATCCTTTAAAATTTGAGTTCTGTCTTTTGTAGTTCGAAAGCGATTGAGGTAATCCACCCTTACTGGGAGATCTTTTAAACGCTGAGAAAAGGTTTTAAAATGTTGAAAGGCTAAGATGGTTGTTGGCACGAGTACTACAACTTGCTTACTGTTATCTACCGCTTTAAAGGCTGCGCGGATGGCAACCTCAGTTTTTCCAAAACCTACATCACCACAAACAAGTCGATCCATGGGCCGAGTTGATTCCATATCCCCTTTAATGGCTTGAGTTGCTTTTTCTTGATCGGGGGTGTCTTCAAATAAAAAAGAAGCTTCTAATTCCCACTGTAAATAGCTGTCGGGATCAAAGGCAAAACCTATTTTTTGCTTTCTTTTGGCGTAGAGTTCAATTAGATTAAAGGCAATTTCCTTAACCTTGTTTTTTGTTTTTTGTTTGAGTGCTTTCCAAGCTTTAGAGCCTAATTTATAGATCTTGGGGACGGACCCATCTTTTCCAGCATAACGACTAATCTTATGTAAGGAGTGAATGCTTAAATAGAGAATATCTCGTTCCCCATAAAACAGTTTGATAGCTTCTTGCCATTTTCCCTCTACTTCAATGCGTTGTAGGCCCCCAAAAGTTCCAATCCCATGATCGATATGAGTAACATAGTCGCCAATTTCCATTTGGGTCAACTCTTTTAAGCTGAGGGCTTCTTTTTTTCTTCGATCCGATTTAAGCTGATATTTGTGATATCGTTCAAAAATCTGATGGTCTGAAAAGCAAGCCCACTGAGCTTCTAAGTCTTCAAAACCTTCATAAATGGGCAACACTTCAGTTTGATAATGGATGTCTCCTTCCATTTCTTCAAAAATATCATGAAATCGTTTGGCTTGTTGTTCATTACTACAAAAAAGGGTATTGTTATAACCTTGATCCTTATTTTGGTTAAGGTGTGAAACAAGAAGGTCAAACTTTTTATTAAACGTAGGTTGGGGGCTTTGCTTGATTAAAAGCTGTTCTTTAATTTTAATGTGCGTTGTTTTTTCAAGTACAAATACCGAACGATTTTGACAGTCTGCAATCCATTCTTGGGGTTTGACAAATAAAATTTCTGGAGCATATTGAGTCGTTGTATCCATTTCTTGATATACGTTCACTGCTTTTTCATAAAGTTGCTCCAATCGATCGGTTGTCTTATCGAGATCTGCGAAAACAACAGAACTCTCTGATGAGAAGAAGGAAAGTAAGGGTCTTCGTTTATCTGTAAAGTCGTGATCAGAGGTATTGGGCAGTATTTCAATCTCTTCAAAAGCGCTTATCGAGCGTTGGCTACTGACATCAAAACTAGAAAGTCGTTCTACAGTTTCATCAAAAAATTCAATTCGGTATGGGTGCTGATAGGCAAAAGAAAAAACATCAATAATTCCACCACGTACAGCAAATTCTCCAGGACCTGTTACAAAATCTACGCGTTCAAAACCCATTTCAAAAAGACGCTCATTAATATGATTCAGGGATACCTCGGTGTCTTTTTTTAGTTTGAGCGTAATTCGCTTTAAGGTATGTTGAGAAATAATTTTTTCAAAAATGGCTTGGGGATAGGTTACAATGATCCTTGGTTTTTTTGAGGAACTCAGCTTTTTTAATACTTCCGCTCGAAGTAAGATGTTTGCATTGTCGGTCGTTTCTGGAGCATAAGCTTGTCGATAGCTGGCTGGAAAAAAGAGTACTTCGGATGCCCCGAGTAAACGTTCGAAGTCATTTAAAAAATAAGCTGCTTGTTCTGCATTCTCATGGATAAACAAAAGCGATTGATCTTGTTTTTGGAATGCAGCTGCAAAACGAAAGGAAAAACCCGAACCTACTAAACCTTTGATATGGACGCACTGCTTCTCAGAAAAAGCTGCAAGTAGTTTCTTCTGGGAACTAAGATTATCAAATACGTTTAATAACGGATTGATCGTTTTTTTGGTAAATATAAAGGCTTGAAAGTTAATTCTTGTCTATTTCCATAACTTCTTTTCCCGAAGTGATATAGACACAATCCCCTTCTTTAGGAGTAAGGATATGCAATCCTGTAAAAGCTCCAAAAGCAGGAAGAATCAATTGATTTTGACTTTGGTAAAAGCAGGGCATTTTAAGTTGTTGAAGCCCTGCACCTTTGAGTTTTACCCCAGGATGGACATGACCACAAAAAACGAAGTTTTCTTTTTTTTCGGTAGGGAAATGGGAAAAGTAAAAAGTATCTTCCTTAAAATCAGGTGTAACAGTAATGCCCAGTTGTTTAAATTTCCACGCAGGAATTACATCATGATTTCCTTCAATAAGGATCAACTCGCTTTGCTGCTGTTTGACCCAAGCGCTAAACAAGTGCCATTCGTTATTTTGAAAACTGTGGAAAAGATCGCCTAAAAAAAGGAGGCGTTCCACTTCAAATTCGTTTAAAAGGAGGGTAATTTTTTCATAGAAAGCACCCTCAGCTTTTCGGGGAACCGCAATGCCATTTTTCCGAAAATGAGCTACTTTCCCAAGGTGTACATCCGCAAGCATTAGGGTCTTTTTTTCTTCCCAATAAAGGGCACCGCTTGGGTGTAAGTCAAAATGATTTTCATTGATTTGTATCCGTTTCATTGTCCAGCTTTCTCAAGTTGAAGATACATTTTCTTGATTCGATCTTCTACACTTTCTGAAGAGAGTTTGGAACGAATACGATCGGTAATCAAAGGGAAGGAAAAAGGAGTGGGTTGACTACAATCACACCAAACGATATTCTGCTCTTGAATATTTTCAAAAACCTGGGTCATCCTACCCCGCTCCATCCCGTGATCAAAAGTTTCTTCAAGGGCTTGTTGGTACAATAAGTTGTCGGGCTCATAGTCTTTAAACACATCGTAAAATAATTGGGAGCCACTTTGTAGGTGTTTGGCTTTTATAGGTTTGTTAGGGAAGCCCTGAAAAACCATACCTGAGATGACTGCGATATCCCGAAAGCGACGTCGTGCCATTTCAGAAATATTGATGCTTTTTTCTAAATCTTCGTGTAAATAATCTAAAGTCAGCAGATTGTTATCCAAAAAGTCTTCTTTAGAAAAGGCTTGATCCGATAAAAGTTCAAAGCCATAATCATTAAAGGACATACTAAAAGTAATGGGAGACATCAAACTTATTCGGTAGGCCATCAAACTGGCTAGGGCCTCGTGGATGGCATAACCCTCAAAAGGATAGAATACTGTATGAAAGCCTTCTTTGGTTTCGAAGCGTTCTATTAAAAACTGATGAGGTTGGGGTACAATAGATTCTTTCAATTGTTGTCGAAACACAGGAGCAAGAGCTTTAAATTCTGGAGTGTCTTGATTGCGTTGGTCAAACAAAGCCTTTTTTAAGAGGTCGCTAAGGTGCGCACTAAAGCTCATCCGTCCACCCATCCAGGCTGGTATTCTACTTTTTTTTGATTTGGACTTACGGACGATGACCTCCATATTGTGCATTCGTATCAGTTCCAGGTTTCTCCCCGAAAAAGTGAAAACATCTCCGGGTTTTAATTTGGCTACAAACCATTCTTCAACCGTACCCAAATAACCTCCTTTTTGATAACGTACCTTTAGATTGGCATCGCTCACTATGGTTCCCATTGAGAGTCGGTGGCGCATGGCGATCCCTTTGTTTAAGACCTTAAGACTTCCATCTTCTAAGACAGTCACTTTCTTGTATTCGTCATAATGTTCCAGACTTTGACTTCCTTTAACCAAAAAATTAATCATCCATTGCCAACGTTTATTGTCAAGGGTTTGAAAACAAAAAGTGTTTTGAATTATTGGGAATAATTCTTTGGGATGAAAACCACTCCCCACAGCAAGGGTCATTAGAAATTGAAGTACCACATCATAGGCGTTGAGATATGGAATACGGTCTTCTATTTGCTGTTGTTCTATTCCTCGTTGTAATGCAACAGATTCGATGAGTTCCATGGCGTGTGTCGGTAGAAAGTGAATCGTGCTTCCTGCCATTGGGCGGTGACCACTTCGCCCAGCGCGTTGGATAAATCGCCCCACCCCTTTAGGACTCCCTATCTGTACACAATTTTCTACTGGGCTAAAATCCACCCCCAAATCTAAACTGGAAGTACACACCACTACTTTTAGGCTTTCTTCACGTAAAGCCTCTTCTACCCAAAGACGTATTTTTTTGTCAATACTGCCATGGTGCATGGCCATGTTTCCTGCTAAATTCGGATCGGCATCTAAAAGGCGATGGAACCAAATTTCACATTGGGCACGTGTATTGGTAAAAATCAATGTGGTTTTGTTTTTCTGCACCAATTTCAATACTTGAGGTAAAAGATGAATGCCCAAATGTCCCCGCCAAGGGAAGCTTTCCATGTTTTTGGGTAAAATGGATTTTACCTTAATTTTTTTATTAATCTCAGCATTTACCGTAGTGTAATTTTCTGTTGGACCTAATAAGATTTCTCTTGCCAAGTCTTTATTTCCTAGGGTGGCAGAAATTCCCCAGACCTTTAAATTGGGTAAGAAAGAGCGTAAATAGGCTAGCGCCAATTCTACTTGCACTCCTCTTTTGGTTCCGAGTAGTTCGTGCCACTCGTCTACAACCACTACTTTGAGGTGCTGAAATTGTTTTTGATGGTCTTTGGTACTTAAGAGCACATGAAGACTCTCTGGGGTAGTGACCAATCCAAAAGAAGGTTTTCGCTTTTGTTTGGCGCGTTCACTTTGGGAAGTATCTCCAGTTCGAAGGGCAATTTGTAATTCGGGAATTAGATCCTTTGTCATTCGCTGAGTGGCTTGCTGTATTTCTACTGCCAAAGCACGCAAGGGCGTAAGCCAAAGGGCCTGAACTCCATTAGGATGTTTCTTTGATTGAAAGGCTTCTTGCACAATCCCACCCCAAAGCGCATAGGTTTTTCCGCTTCCTGTAGGGGAGTGTAACATTCCATTTTTTCCTTGATCATAGGCCTTCCAGCATTCTTTTTGAAAAGCCTGAGGACGCCAACCTTGCTCGCCAAACCATTGAGTGACTTCTTTCATGACAGTAACTTTTTAATATCCTCTAGGCTATTGGCCTCAGCAATTTTTTTATCGTGACGCCAACGTAAAATCCTTGGGAAACGGACAGCGACTCCGCTTTTATGACGTGGGGAAGGAGCGATACCTTCAAAGGCAATTTCAAAAACTAATTCTGGTTTTACTTGACGTACAGGGCCAAAACGGTCAGTAGTGTTTTTTTTGACAAACTGATCTACTTGCTTTATTTCTGCATCCGTTAAACCGGAGTAGGCCTTAGCAAAAGTGACTAATTCTTCGTTTTGCCAGAGAGCAAAGGTGTAATCTGTATAAAGATTGGTGCGTCTTCCGTGCCCCCGCATGGCATAGGTCAAGACTGCGTCTATGGTATTCGGGTCCGATTTCCACTTCCACCACGTCCCTTTTTTCCGCCCTACCGCATAGGGAGCGTCTTTGTGTTTTAGCATCAGTCCCTCACTACGCATTTCTTGAGCTCGTTCACGTTCTTGCGCCACTTTTTCCCAAGTGGAGAAACGCACTACTTCTGATAAAAGTAAAGGCACTCCTTCTCCTTTGGTTTTTTTATACAAAGCAGCCAAAAGTTCTTGCCGTTGTG
>CAJWAY010000050.1 GCA_913020685.1 uncultured Flavobacteriaceae bacterium | reverse complement strand
CAATTCCAGTTTGAGCAGCTATTACTGTATTATCACCTATTTCTACATTGTGAGCTATCTGAATTTGATTATCTAGTTTGACACCGTTACCAATGGAAGTTACGCCTAGGGTAGCTCTATCAATTGTTGAGTTGGAACCTACTTCTACTCGATCTCCTAAAACTACTATTCCTGTTTGAGGTATTTTTTTGTAATCACCATTTTCCTGTGGAGCAAATCCAAAACCGTCGGACCCAATTACAGACCCGCTATGAATAATACAGTTTTCTCCTATAATAGAGTCTTCTAATATTTTTGCGCCGGCAAAAATAGTCGTACCAGCTCCAATTGAAACATTACTACCTATGTAAACCTGAGGGTAAATTTTTACATCATTACCGATTATCACATCTTCCTGTATACAAGACATATGGCCAACGAAACAATCTTTCCCAATTTTTGCAGAGGGGTCGATTAAAGCAGATTTATCAATACCTGATTTAGAGATTTTTGCCTTATTGTAATAATCCAAAAGAATCGAAAATGAATCATAGGCGTTAGAAACCCTAACCAATGTTGTGGATAATCTGTCCTCTGCAATGAAATCCTGATTGACAATGGTCACTGAAGCTTGAGTTTTATAAATAAATGGTGTGTATTTTGGATTAGACAAAAAAGTAAGAGAACCCTTTTGAGCTTCTTCAATTTTTGAAAGTTGAAAAACCTCTACATTGGGGTCGCCCTCAACAGTTCCCTCTAGTTGAGTAGCAATTTGTTGAGCTGTAAATTTCATTGTTGCAAAAATATAAAATTTAAGTTAGATGTGGATAGCTTCATAACCCATCATATAAATCAATCTCAAATGCTGAAACTTAAGTTAGAAAATTACCTCAAAAATTAATGAAGGTAGAGTCTCAATAAATATGTAATTTAGGTAATTCAAAATAGTTACTTTTTTTCAAAATTTTTAATCTAGCTGCGAAGACACACAATATGACTCCAATCAAAATCTTGTGGGTGGATGATGAAATAGAACTGCTCAAACCTCATTTTTTGTTCCTAAAAGATAAGGGTTATTTAACCACCGCATGTAATAATGGACAAGACGCTCTGCTCATACTTCAAAAAAACACATTTGATGTAGTGTTATTAGATGAAAATATGCCTGGACTTGGAGGGCTTGAAACCCTTAATGAAATTAAATTAAGCTCCCCCAACCTTCCAGTAATCATGATCACTAAAAATGAGGAAGAACAAATCATGGAAGAAGCTATTGGAGCGAAGATTTCAGATTATTTAATTAAGCCTGTAAATCCTAATCAGATTCTCCTTGCACTCAAAAAGTTGTTTGAACACAAAAACTTGATTGCCGAAAAAACCATAATAAATTATCAAAAGGCATTCCAAAGGATATCAAAATCTATTAATGAGTTAAAAAACCACGAGGATTGGTCTGATTTTTACATTAAGATGCTCTATTGGGAAATGGAATTAGAAGGACTTGACGATCTAGGAATGTTAGAGATTTTCCAAAATCAGATGAAAGAGGCAAACCGACTTTTCGCAAAGTATATTCAAAATAATTACCAAGATTGGATTGTCAACCAATCTGGCCCCCTAATGTCTCATCAAATCCTTAAAAAGAAACTCTTTCCGATACTTAAAAACAAATCCGGCAAAACAACCCTAATGCTACTGATCGACAACCTCCGTTTCGATCAATGGAAAATAATCGCTCCCATCATCGAAAATCACTACCAAAAAGAGGAGGAAATAAGCTATTTCAGTATATTACCTACCGCTACTCAATATGCACGAAATGCTATTTTCTCAGGAATGTTGCCCCTTGAAATGCAAATAAATCTCCCAGAATTGTGGGTTGATGAAAATGAAAAGTTGGGTAAAAATTTAAATGAAGAAGTATTTCTCAAATCACAACTTCAAAGGTATGGTATGAATTGCCAGTTCAGCTATTCAAAAATAACTAACCTTAAGGCTGGAAGAGAACTAACTCAATCCCTCAGCAATCACAAAAATGATGATTTGCTGGTTGTCGTTTATAATTTTGTTGATATGATATCCCATGCCAAAACAGAGATGGAAATCATAAAAGAATTAGCTTCAGACAACAGAGCTTTCAGGTCTCTTACCCTCTCATGGTTCAAGAACTCACCCCTGCTCGAAATAATCCAACAAGCAAGAAGATTGGGCTTCAAACTAATTGTCACTACTGACCATGGAACAATTAATGTCGAACAGCCTCTTGAAGTCAAAGGCAATCGGGAAGTTAGCATGAATCTAAGGTATAAAACAGGGCAAAATTTAAGCTATCCTTCCAAATCCGTGATGGAAATCAATAACCCAAAAGAACTGCAATTACCGGCTGCTCATATAAACACCAAGTTTATATTTGCTAAAGAACAGCAGTATTTTGTCTATCAAAACAATTTCAATCACTATGCCAATCATTTCCGAAACACCTTTCAACACGGTGGAATTTCTATGGAGGAAATGATCATCCCTTTTGTTGTAATGCGTCCCCGATAATCCTAAATTTGTAATATGTCATTTCGGTTTAGTTTGGAACAAATTAACCAAGCAGTCAATTATTTAGATGAAAATTTAAACACTCCTATCATTTGTTTTCATGGTCCAATGGGAGCGGGCAAAACAACCCTGATCTCTGGATTGTGTAAAAAATGGAAGGTCACTGATCCCATTTCCAGCCCTAGCTTTTCGATTGTCAATCATTATATCAGCCTAAGTAAGGGAAGGATTTATCACTTTGATTTTTACCGAATTAAAGACATAGACGAAGCACTGGATATTGGTACGGAAGAATACTTGGAATCTGATAATTTCTGTCTGATTGAATGGGGAGAAAGAATTGCTCCCTTGTTACCTTCACATACTGAGGTTACCCTTAGTATTAATGAAGATCAATCAAGAACCATTAATATAATAAACAAATGAAATTATTGTACCGACTAGGTTTTTACTTGATGGGTTTCTCTATAGGATTAATTTTTTTGATGATAATTTTGAAAGGTAAAAAAACAAGTTGCAACTACGGACCTAACGACAGGGTGACTAGTAATCTTTCTAAAAAAATCTGGAAAAAACAAAATAATACGATTTCGACATTTGATTCCATAGCATTTAAGCTTTTTCTTAATAAAGCCAACGTCGATTTTGGAAAAAGTGAAATCCAAAAAGACAGTTGTAAAATCTATTTTATGAATGGCTACTGGAGTGAAAAACCCATTTCGTTAACGGTAGAGAATTGTGAAAATACTGTCGAAGTCATCTCAATCATTTACCGTAGCGAATGATTCAAACAGCGCCTCAATTCAATCTAATGTTTTACTTTTGCAATCATGAAAAAGGCATTATCTGCGATTAGCGGGGAGGGTTACAAGATTTTGTTTTCTAAGGAATCATATGGTGCACTCCATTCGCTGCTGAAAAGAGACAATTATTCTTCCGTGTATATATTGGTTGACAACAATACCCAAATGCATTGTCTGCCAATCTTTTTGGGACATTTATCAGAATTAAAAAACGTTGATGTTCTAAAAATCAAGGCCGGCGAGGAAAATAAACATCTCAAAACCTGCCAAGGCATTTGGCAAGATCTCTCCAAACTCGGTGCGGATCGGAAAAGTCTGCTGATCAATCTAGGTGGTGGAGTCGTTACAGACTTAGGAGGGTTTGTCGCTGCAGCCTTCAAAAGGGGGATTGATTTTGTCAATGTACCTACCACCCTACTCTCAATGGTAGATGCATCAGTAGGAGGAAAAACTGGAGTGGATTTAGGGGGATTAAAAAACCAAATTGGCATCATTTCTCATCCTAGGATGGTTATAATTGATACTAAGTATTTAAGTACCCTACCGGAAAACGAATACAGGAGCGGATATGCCGAAATGCTGAAGCATGGAATCATCCGAGACAAGAACTATTTCGAAAAGCTTTCTCAATATAAGTCATCAGAAAACAGTGATATAGAAAAATATATTCATCACTCTATTTTAATCAAAAATGAAGTGGTTAGCAAAGACCTTTATGAATCAAATTACAGGAAAATCCTTAATTTTGGTCATACGCTGGGTCACGCCATTGAAACTCATTGCCTGAATAATCCTCAAAAAACAAGCCTGCTCCACGGTGAGGCCATTGCAATAGGAATGATCACCGAAACTTATTTGTCTACACTACTCTGTGGACTTGAGATGACTGTAGCCAAGAAGATCAAGGATATTTTTCTTAAAATTTTTCCTAAGACAAGCTTTTCAAAAAAAGACTTAGCAGATATTATCAACTTTTTAAGACACGACAAAAAGAACAGTCACGGGAAAGTAAAATTCGCCTTGATTCAAGGATTGGGCCAGCCAGCCATCGACATTGAGGTTCCCACCGAAAATCTTATGGAAGCATTTGATTTCTATCAGCAAGATTAGGCAGAGTTCCTGCTCGCATTGATGTTTCCAAATAAAGAGCGTGTAACCATTTTTTCGTACAATTCGATGGTTTGCTCCGACATATTTTCTGATTTTTTGGCATCCAATATAGTCATCAAAGCAGACTGCTGTATGGTCAACAAAGGCTGAACAATCTCCTCTCTTACCTTAATGGAAGCTTTTCCCGCAGGTTCGTTTTCCATCAATTCCTCAAAACCGGTAAGATTTAAGATCATTTCTCGGGTCAATGTGAACTCATCGTAAATCAAATTCCAAAAATCTCCAAAGCGTTTATCATTTTGCATATAGGCTGTCAGTGCGAAAAACGATTTAGTCAAGCTCATCATACTATTTGCAATCAAAGTTCTAAAAAAAGAAGACTGTTTATACAATTGGGTTACTTTGTCAAATTGATTTTTGTCCTCAAAAGATTTGAGCGCAGAACCAACCCCATAGAAACCGGGAACATTTTGTTTGGATTGACTCCAACTTCCTACAAATGGAATGGCTCTAAGGTCAGAAAATTCAAGTTTATTAGAATTTCCTCTTTTAGAGGGTCGACTTCCTATATTTGCTTTTGCATAATATTTTAATGTGGTCATCTCCTCTAAATAAGGAATGAACTCAGGACGAGCTTTGAAATCCTTATAGGCTTGGTGACTTTCGTCAGCTAATTGATTCATTGTTTCACGGTTTTCCTCAGTCAGGACATTTCTTTCGGAATTGAATACCTGATTTTGAATCCCCGAACTGAGCAACTGCTCCAAATTATATTGACAGGAATCGTTTGTACCAAAATTGGAACTAATAGTTTGTCCCTGAATGGTCAACTGAATATCATCAGCTTTAATTCTTTTACCCATCGAGGCATAGAATTCATGGGTATTCCCTCCTCCTCTTGCCGGTGGTCCACCCCTTCCATCAAAGAAAGCAATATTTATACCATAACGATTGGACAGTGCAGTTAAATCCTCTTTGGCTTTGTATATACTCCAGTTGGCCATAAAATAACCTCCATCTTTCGTTCCATCAGAAAATCCCAGCATAACGGTTTGTTTGTCCCCTCGGGAAGCTAAATGTTTTCTGTATTGTTCATTCTTAAAGAGGGTCTGCATGATTTTCACACAAACCTTCAAATCGGGAATGGTTTCAAAAAGCGGGATAATATCGACTGTAGGTTGATCCCAATTACATATTTTATGTAAGACAAACAATTCCAATATGTTATCAATCGTTTGGCAGTTACTGATAATATAACGGTTGCAACCTCTTTCACCATTTCGCTCCTGAATGATTCGCATGGCGCGAATACTGCCCAATGTCTGCTTAGTTATAGTTGATTCGAAAATCTCAGCAGGAACGTTTCCTTTGAGTTTGGTTAGAACTTTGAGTCTAGAGGGAGTATCCAATTTTTCAAAATCTTCTGGAAATCCATTAACATAATTTCCAATGTCTGGGTGAGAAAAAATCTCATCAAACACTTTTTTATGGATTCTGGAATCTTGACGAATGTCTAGGCTTGCAAAGTGGAAACCAAATATTTTTACTTTGTGTTTGAGATCCAAAATCAAAGATTCGTAGAGTCCATCAGTCTGGTTAACAATAATTTGGTGAATATCGTCAAGAACTTTTTCAAAATAATCGATGTTAAAATGATCCGGCTTATCTTTAGAAAATAATGTCGCGTAAAGATCACTTTCCAAAACATCTAACATTTCATCTAAGCCGTTGAATGTAAGACTTCGCTTCATCTTTCTGACCTCCCTGAAATAATTCCTAAGTATTGAAAACTTTAGACTCTCTGCAGTTTTAAGGGTAATTTCAGGTGTTACATAGGGGTTTCCATCTCGGTCACCTCCTGGCCAGAATCCAAAATCAAAAATAGAATTTTCCAGGGCTGCTTTGTTAAAGATTTGTCTTTTAATATAAGTGTATATCGTGCTGGCAGAATGGTAAAAAACATTTTCCAAATACCAGATCAAGCTAATTGCCTCGTCATAGGGAGATGGTTTTGTTTTTTTATAAAATTTAGTCTTACCTAATTGAGTAAGCAATAATTTTACGGTTTCTACCTCTCCGGTGTCAATTGCTTTGGCTAGATCATTAATAATGCCTAATACACTTCCTGGGTAGAATTGGGTAGGATGAGCAGTTAGAACAATTCTAACTTTAAACCGATTTAGGTAATCTTTTAGTTCGTCGACCTTAAGATTATCTGTTGCATCTTCTTTGATGTGACGAATGGTCCCCCTGCCGTGCATATTATTTACATATCCAAATGCAGAATCTTCAATTGCGTCAAATAGAACCACTTGGCGTTCAATATATTGTATAAAACGAAAAAGTAAATTAACCTGTTCTTTTTCATCATATTCTGGAAGGTATCTTTTAAAAAAACTAGAGGTTATTTCTTTAGGATCTAATTTCTGATCATAACCGTTCCTGCAGTGATCTGTAAAAAGAGGAATCAATACAGACGTATTTCTGATGGAATCAAAAGGAAGGGTGAGAAAAAGACTATTGTAGATCTGAAATTTTGAGAGAACACTCTCATTAAATCTTTCGATCTTAGATTTTCGAGCCATCAACTGTTAGGGGTATAAATATGGTTTATAATTCATTAAAAATCCTGTGCATTAATCTCTTTTTGTCGTTAATACTTTCTTCTAGGGAGATCATTGTTTCTGTTCGAGAAACTCCATCAATATCATCAATCATAAAAATAATTTCTTTAGCATGTTTAGTATCATGCGCCCTAACCTTGCAGAAAATATTAAATTTACCGGTGGTAATGTGAGCAACTGTGACAAATGGAATGTCGTTAAGACTTTTAATTACATCATTTATAATTTTAGTTTTTTCCAAAAAAATACCGATGTAAGCAATAAAAGCATAACCCAATTTCACATAATCCAGATTCAACGATGAACCTTTAATAATGCCGGCTTCTTCCATTTTTTTCACCCTTACATGGACTGTTCCTGCTGAAATAAAAAGTCGCTTTGAAATATCCGTAAATGGAACACGAGTATTATCTATAAGGATATCCAAAATTTGATGATCAACCTCATCTAATTTTACCTTATTCATAATTGTTAGATTTTTTATGAAATTAAATAAAAAATTTAATAAAATTCAAAGAAATTTGATTTTGGCTTCAATTTTAATATCTAAAATCTGTTTTTTAGAAGATATCAATAGTTTTTCCTTCTGCAAATTCAACCATAGATACCTTTAGGATTTGATCCGCATTGAGTACGCGGTGGGCTAACAGTTCTGATTGTTCTGAAAAACGATGACATACAGGCTTAAAAAAGACACTTTCACCCTTCTTTTCCTCATGATAGAGCACCGACAATTCCTGATTCTTAAATAATCCGGCAGCGGTCTTTATATCAACCTTTTTAATTAGAATGTCTACATAATCTTTTTGGTTCTCTGGGATTTGGTTATATTCCGCGGTCGAATAATTTAAATAATCTCCATTATTAATTGCATGGAGACCGGTTATAAGCGCGGTAGTGATAATTTTTTTGGTGAAATTTCGATCGTAATCCAAACCGTTGTGTCCTGCTTCATATAATATAGTAGGTACGCCCAGGGAAGTAAATCGGTCTCCCACACAATTAGGATTAAAAGTATCATCGTAACGACCGATCTGATTGGGAATAAGCTTTTGTAAATTATTATTAATGAGCGCTATTAATTTCATGGCTTTTACTCGCGCTGGAGTAAGACTTCTGTGGCCATCTGCCGCAGGCGACAAAAAAGACAAGGTAGCGGGTTTACCCCTTTTCCCGGCAGCAAATATGCTGCGTTGACCATGGAGGTTAAAACAAAAATCTGGAGAAAATGATTTAAAAGTCTCATTCAGGACAATACTTTCTGGTTGAGTTAAGTAAAGCGCATCACGGTTAAGGTCAATATTGTTGGTATTTAAACGAGTATAAGCCGAACATCCATCGGGATTTAATTGAGGGATTATCAACAACGTTAACCCCTCCAGTAATGAAGCCCCCCTAATAGAATGTAAATGGTCAAATAAGTCCAATAATGCACGGGTAGTGGTAGATTCATTACCATGCATTTGTGACCATAAGAGTACTTTTTTAGGCCCTTTTCCCAAACGATGTGCATATATGGATTGATTTAAAACAGAATGCCCAATTACACTGGTTACTAATTGATAAGGCAAAGCCTTTAACAACTGATTCCATTTTTGGTTGGATAAATAACG
>CAJWAY010000049.1 GCA_913020685.1 uncultured Flavobacteriaceae bacterium | reverse complement strand
CAAATCCAAAGACTTTTACTCCACTGATGTTTTTACAAATTATGCTCTTGATTGGTTAGATCAAATCAAACCCGAAAAACCTTTTTTCCTTTATCTCTCCTACACAGCACCTCATGACCCCCTTATGGCTTGGCCAAAAGACATTAAAAAGTATATCGATCGCTATCGAGAAGGGTATGAAGTTATAAGAAAACAACGATTTAAAAAACAAAAAAAACTGGGAATACTCCCAAAAAACACTGTCCTGTCACAGGCTGAATATGTCGACTGGGATAGCCTTAATGAAGAAGAAAAGGCAGATGAAAGCAGGACCATGGCGGTATATGCTGCTATGATCGATCGATTGGATCAGAACATAGGCAGAATATTGGAAAAATTGGAAAAGCAGGGAAAGCTAAGCAACACACTTATTCTTTTTACCTCTGATAATGGAGGATCAAGCGAAGTAGTCAATATTCCTGAAGGAACCGGAGAAATTGGCACCTCTACCAACTGGAAGTCGTTGGGCAAAAATTGGGCTAATGTAAGTAATACACCCTACAGAGAATATAAAAACTGGAGTCATGAAGGAGGCATAAAAACACCATTGATCGCGTATTGGCCCGAAAAAATAAAAACTAAGGGTTTTATTTCTCACAAACCCATACATTTTATTGATTTCCTTCCTACCTTCAAAGAATTGATAGGAGCAAACTATCCTGAGTATTTAAATGGTAATAACATTTTTCCAAGCCCAGGAAAAAGTTTTTTACCTCAATTATTTGGGGACCCATCCGTTAAAAGAGATGCCCCAATATTTTGGCAATGGAGACATGGCAAAGCAGTAAGGGATGGAGATTGGAAATTAGTAGCGCACAAAGAAGTTTGGGAGCTCTACAATTTGGAATCTGATCCAGTTGAAGAAATAAACCTCATACAGAAAGAAAAGGAAAAGCTAACCGAGTTAAAAGAGCTCTATGAAGATTGGGCCGCAAATTTTGAAATTGCAAATAAATAATCTGATTTTTTGACATGATACGCCTATTCTCATTGCTGTTTTTATTACAAAGCTCACTTTTTTTAGGGTGTTCCAATACCTCAGAGGGAGAAAAAAAGCCTCCCAATATTCTGTGGATTACTGTGGAGGATATCAGCCCTAACTTAGGTTGCTACGGAGACCCATTGGCACATACACCAAATTTGGATGCCCTTGCCTCAAAAGGATTTAGGTACAATAATGCAATTGCCAATGCACCAGTTTGTGCACCGGCAAGAAACGCTATTATTACTGGAATGTATCCCTCATCTCTTGGCACCCTTCACATGCGTTCTTTTTCCAACGATATGAAAAGCTCGGGAAGAATTCCTGCTGAGATCAAACTCTATCCAGAAGTACTGAGAAGTGCTGGATATTACTGCACAAACAATGATAAAGAGGATTATAATTTTAATTTGAAAAGAGAAATCTGGGACGAATCCAGTAAAACTGCTCATTGGAAAAACAGACCCAATAAAAGCACCCCTTTCTTTTCAATTTTCAATTTGACCATGACCCATGAAAGTTGCATCAACAGTAAAGAAAAACACGAGCGAGTGACCCAAGACTTACCAGATCATTTACGTATAAATCCTGAAAAAATAGTGGTTCCCCCCTACTATCCAGATACGCCCGAAGTAAGAAGGTTACTGACACGCCATTATGACAATATTGCCACAATGGATGCTGTTGTGGAAAAACTACTCCAAGAACTAGAGGAGGCTGGTGAAAGTAAAAACACCATTGTCTTTTTTTATTCCGACCACGGTACAGGGCTGCCCAGACATAAAAGGTGGCTATTTGATACAGGAGTAAAAGTACCTTTTATCGTTTATATCCCCGAACAATACAAAGAACTTTATCCCGCTGAACCAGGAAGCATATTGAATGAATTGATCAGTTTTATCGACTTGGCTCCAACCGCCATTGAGCTGGCAGGTGCTCAAATTCCAAAGAATATGCAAGGGAGAGCTTTTTTAGGAAAAAATCTAAAACCGGAAAGAGATTATGTATTCTTGGCTCGAGGCAGAATGGATGAACGTTATGACATCCAAAGAGGGGTAAGAAGTAAAAGATTTAAATACATCCGCTATTACGAACCCAAAAAGTCATTTATACAATTCATGAAAACACCCGAGGGAGGTTCTTTGATGACTGAACTTAGAAAGGCTCAAAAAAAAGGGACGCTAAAGCCAGAGGGAAAAAAACTTGTTGCGCTCACCAAACCAACTGAATCCTTGTTTGATTTGAGTAAAGACCCAATGGAATTCAATGACCTTGCTAATGACCCAAGCATGAAGGGAGAGCTGACACGGCTTAGAGCTGTTCACGATCAATGGATGAGAGAAGTAATGGACGTTGGACTCATTCCAGAGGCAATAATGAGAAACTGGGAAGAAAGGAACGATCAGTCCATCTACAAATGGGTCAGGACTCAAGAAGATTTTTATGATGAATTGTTATTAATATCCTCAACAGTAGATGAAAACATTCTATTTAAAGGGTTAAATCACTACAATGAAGCTGTTCGATATTGGGCAGGGCAAGGGCTTTACAATCTGGATAAAAAAATAAAAAAGGCTACTATCAAACTTTTAAACCAAAAACTCAATGATTCTATTATCAATGTTGGTATTAGTGCTGCCAGGGCATTACTCAAGCATGATTCGTACTCAAAGAAATTGATGAAAGTATTATCTAGCGGATTAAAGGCAGAAAACGAGTGGACGCGATTACAAACCGCTTTGGTACTAGATGATTTTCAGTATGCACTTAAAGTTTTGGAGAAACAATCACAAAATCTTATTGATTCCGACACCAACAAATATGTTGTTAGGGTACTGAATCATGGGCTAAATGAACTTAACGGAACTTCGAGAAAGGTCAGGTAATCCTATTTATTTGGATACAAGGATATTTATATCTTAATTATACAGCAATATTCAAAAAAAATTTTATTTTTGGTTGAAAGCATGTGTACGCACACAAAAATGATTCTAAAATTTAAAAAATAAAATTATGGATTTAAACAGAAGAAAATTTATTAAAGATGCCTCCTTGGTCTCAGCAGGTGTAGTTGCTGGGATAAGTGGGGTTAGTGCTACAAGTAATGCCATGAGTGCCCAAAGTTACAGAAGAATTATTGGTTCTAACGACCGTCTAAATGTGGGAATTGTAGGTTTTTCTAGCCGAGCCAAAAGCTCTTTAATTCCTGCTTTTCAACAACATACAAAACAACAGAATTGTCAGATTGTGGGTGTATCTGATATTTGGAACAGAAGAAGGGTTGAAGGAAAAGCATTTTTGGAGGAGAAAACCGGTAACTCTATCAAAACATGGAGAAACAATGAGGAAATGTATGACAAAAATCAAATTGATGCTGTCATTATCTCAACTGCAGATTTTCAGCATGCCCTTCATACTGTTGAGGCAGCCAAAGCCAAAAAAGACGTATATGTCGAAAAGCCTTTTGCCGAAACCATGGAAGATGCCAGGTTAGGAAAGAAGGCTGCCAATGATGCAGGTATTGTTCTTCAAGTTGGATCACAACGTAGAAGCGGTAAAAACTATCATGCTGCAGATAAATACATCAAATCAGGAGCTTTTGGAGAAGTGGTGATGGTTGAAATGACTTGGAACGTAAATCAACCTGGAAGATGGAGGGTATATCCCAATAAAGTAAAAGACATCAAAGAATCTGATGTGGATTGGAAAAGATACTTAATGAACCGTCCTTACCAAAAATGGGATCCAAGAAAATACCTAGAATATCGTTTGTTCTGGCCATTATCCTCTGGTATACCAGGACAATGGATGGCACACCAAATTGATACCGTCCACTGGTTCTCCGATTTGGAACATCCAAGAAGTGTTGCTGCCAATGGCGGTATTTACCTATGGAAAGACGGTCGAACCAACTTTGATACCATGACGGCTGTATTTGATTATGGCCCGTTAGATGATCCAACCTCTGGATTTCAAGTGGTATATTCCTCTCGCTTTACTAACTCTGCCGGAGGAACTAAAGAAATATATTACTCCAATGGAGGTGAATTAAACATGAAGACAAACAAAGTAACTCCCAACGGTGGGCTTAGAGAGCGTCATTCCAGTTCAATGAATATGAAACCCAATCTATTGAAAGAGTTTTCTTTGTCTAACATCGATACTAAAGTGGTTACTTCCGCCAATACAGGAGTTGATAATATGACTTCCAATCATATGTTAAACTGGCTGGAATGTATACGATCAAGGGAAAAAACCAATGCACCGGTTGAAGCCGGATACAACCACTCAATTGCTAATATTATGACTACAGCATCAATGCGAACAGGGCTTAAAGCAACTTTCGATGAAAAAAATCAAGAGGTGTTGGCTGGTGGAAAAGTTTTTAAATATTAAATGTTCAGATGATAAGAGTTTTAACCTTAATTACAATCATTGGCTTTGCCATGAGTTCATGTGAAGGACAATCCAAAACAACCGTAGCCGATTCCGCTTCGGTTGTTTTTGTAAAGGATAGTACGAACCAAAAGATAGACGTAAAATTAAATGGAACACTTTTTACTAGTTACCATTATAAAGCTTCATTACCCAAACCTGTTCTATTTCCATTAGTCACTGCAAGTGGCAAAACCCTAACAAGAGGTTTCCCTATTAATCCTGTGCAAGGCGAAAGGGTAGACCACCCCCATCACATGGGACATTGGTTCAATTATGGGGATGTTAACGGCTTAGACTTTTGGAATAATTCAGATGCAATTCCGAAGGAAAAATTAGGAAAATATGGTAAAATAGTTCACAATGAAATTGTAAAAGTTAATCAGGAGAAAGGCAGTCTAACAACAAGAAGCAGCTGGCAAAATATTGCTGGCCAATCTCTGCTGGACGAAACAACAGTTTTTAAGTTTTCACAAAACGGCAACACCAGAATAATTGACCGATCCACCACACTTACTGCACTGGAGGACACCTCCTTTAAAGACAATAAAGAAGGAGTTTTTGGTGTACGTGTTACCCGTGCAATGGAGTTACCCAGCAAAAAACCAGCAATTTTTGTGGATGCACAAGGCAACCCTACTGAGCTAAAGGTATTAAATAATAATGGAGTAAATGGCAACTATCTTAGCAGTGAAGGATTGGAAGGAAACGACGTCTGGGGAACTAGAGCAGAGTGGGTGAAGCTATACAGCACCATAAATCAAGAACCTGTTTCGATCACTATCTTGGACCATCCCAACAATGTTGGCTATCCAACCTATTGGCATGCCAGAGGTTATGGTCTCTTTTCAGCCAACCCTCTGGGTCAGAAAGTTTTCTCTAAAGGTAGAGAGACTCTAAACTTTACTTTGCAAAAAGGGGAATCCGTAACTTTCCATTATAGAATGTTGATCCACAATGGATCTGTTTTGAGTCCAAAAGACATTAAAAAGTTTTCGTTGGTCAATTCTAAATACAAAAGCTATTTTAACGGCAGTGACCTATCCCATTGGATAGTACCTGAAAACAATATTTGGTGGATTGTAGATGAAAAAACTTTAAAAATAAAAAGTGGTCCAGAAAAAAAAGGATCAACCCTGTGGACCAAAGATAAATTTGAAAATTTCCGTATACGACTAAAATTTAAGTTTGGCCCTGGAACGGTAGATTCAGGCATTTTTATGCGTGGAGATGATGCAAGTAATCCTCAAATTCAAGTTGGAATTTCAGGATCACTAAAAAGAGACATGACCGGTTCTCCATATGTACCCAAACAAGGGTATCCTCAAGAAGCTGTTTTGGCTGCATCATTGCTTAGTCAAAATGATTGGAATAAAATGGAAGCAGAGGCCATAGACAATCGTTACCGCGTATGGCTAAACGGCAAACAAGTTATGGATTATACGATGAAAGATGCTAATTTGTCAGGACCAATAGGTATCCAATTACATGCGAATAGAGATATGGAGATTTGGTATAAATCAATTGATATTGCAAGCTTTTAAAAAAGTAAAATATTTAATTAACCGCCTTCGAAATTTAATAAATTTGGTAGGCGGTTAATTTTTTAATGTTATTTAAATTACTTCAATGTATGTCAAAAAAAATTTTTTTAGCTGGTATTTTTCTTTTCTCAGTTTTACATGGTAACTCACAGACTACAAAAAGAGAAATCAATGAAATCATAAAAGAATGGGCTTCTCCCACAAAATTTCCAGACCATGTTGTTCTCAGTGCAACTGAAGATCCTTCAACATCAATTGCGATAAACTGGAGAACAGAGGCCGATAATAAAGTAGGTTTTGTTGAGCTTGCATTGGCTGGACCAGGTCCCTATTTTAAAAAAAATAGCAAAAAATATAAAGCTGAGAGAACTGTGGTAGATTCCCAAGAAGCATATAATGACGGATTTAAAGCCTCATATTTTGAAGTTCAAATCGATCAATTAATACCAAATAAAATCTATGCATACAGGGTTGGTAATTTTCATTTTAAAAGTGAATGGCATCATTTCAAAACTGCCAATAATCAGCCTATACCAATTTCCTTTCTATATGTGGGAGATGCACAGAATTATATTTTAGAGTTATGGTCCAGGGTAATAAGGAATGCATATAAAACTGCTCCTGATGCTGATTTTTTTATCCATGCAGGGGATTTAGTTGATAAGGGTCATGAAGATATTGATTGGAATGAATGGTTCGCTGCTGGAAGTTTTATTCATAGTGAAATACCAACAATTGCAGTACCTGGAAATCATGAGTATCGCTATCTTGATGGAAGTATATACTCACAGAATGAAGTACTTTCTGTTCAATGGAATGCTCAATTTGGCTTTCCAAAAAATGGTCCCAAAGGATTGGAAAAAACCTGCTATTATATAGATTATCCAGATCTAAAAATAATAGCACTGAATAGTAATGTTGCCATAAAAAGTCAAGCAAAATGGCTAAGAGAAATTTTAAAGAGTAATGATAAGAAGTGGATAGTAGTTACATACCACCATCCAGTATTTTCTGCATCAACTGGAAGGGATAATTCAGAAATAAGATCACTTTGGCAGCCTATTTTTGAAGAATATAATATTGACCTCGCCCTGCAAGGGCATGATCATAGCTATGCTAGGGGAGCTATTTACGAAAAACCTGTTGTTGTTAAAAATGAGAATCATGGTGATAACATAATTGGTCCTGTATATGTTGTATCTGTTAGTGGAGGAAAAATGTATTCTGTCAATAAATCGGGTTGGGATGAATATGGAGCAACTCAGAGTAAAACTGGAGAGCGTATTCAACTATTCCAGCATATTTCTATTGATGGAGACCTCTTAAAATATCGTTCCTTTACAGCAACAGGAAAATTGTTTGATCGTTTTGAACTATTGAAACAAAACGGTAAAAATCAATATATAGATTAAAAAACTTATGATTTTAGCAGATCAAAGTTTTAATAAAATCGTAAAGGTGAATTTGTTTTTAATTTCACTTATTATATTGTTGTTCCAAAGCTGTACAGAAATAGTTATTCGACCAAAAGGATTGAGAACTGATTTGATGCGAAATCCAGATTATGTTGGACTAAACGGGAAAAAACAAACTTTTTCAATCAACGATGATGTCTTGACCAAAGGAAAATATGAGGTAGCAAAAGTTCAATCTGAAAAACCATTATTCAACTGGATACTGGATGACCGATCTGAAAAAACTGTAGCCTATCAGGTCTTGGTTAGTAGTAATTTTGAGGTATTAAAACAAAATAGTGGTGATCTCTGGGATAGTGGAAAAATTAACAGTCTTAAGTCATCAACACTTTATGAGGGCGAACCTCTTCAAAATAACAAGGTCTATTGCTGGAAAGTCCGGTATTGGGAAAATGAGTATCAAAGTTCCAGCTATTCAGAACCTCAAGCATTTGTGGTCGATCCCACTGTATCGTCTGAAAAATTTTCACAAGAACCACTAGTCGCCTCGGACGAATTTCCCGAGCTCACCAAAAAAACAGATGGAAGCTATTTTCTTGATTTTAGAAAAGCTGCTTTTGCCAAGCTAAAAATCGAATTGAATTCATCCAAGGAAGATTCAATTCTGATCAGTGTAGGTGAGATGAAACAAAAAAATGCTTTATCGATTGATCCTCAAGCAGGAAGGAATATCAGATACCATCAAACCCAATTAAAATTAAAACCTGGAACACACTGGTATGAAATTCCTTGGCCCGAAAACAAGAAAAGGGCCAGTAACCGTTTTATGATAAAAATGCCTGACTACATTGGAGAGGTTTACCCTTTCCGATATGTAGAGGTGGAAGGTTATGGTAGCAATTTAAAAGCTCCTCAAGCTATCAGGACAATGATCAACTATACTTTTGAGGAATCTGCCTCATCTTTTGTTTCAAGTGATGAAGTTTTAAACAAAGTCTGGGATTTTTGTAAATATTCTATGAAAGCTACTAGTTTCTGTGGCTATTATGTAGATGGAGACAGAGAGCGAATCCCTTATGAAGCCGATGCTTTTATTAATCAACTTTCTCACTATGCTGTAGACGCTGAGTATGGCATTGCCCGAGGAAGCATGAAACACCTTTTGTTTAACCCAACCTGGCCCACAGAATGGACCCTTTATAATATTCTAATGGCCTGGTATGATTATCTCTATACCGGAGACAATCGCTTCATTATAAAATACT